>CALJCO010000059.1 GCA_938023905.1 uncultured Collinsella sp.
CGACGAATTCTAGGCGGTGTCCCCTCCCTTTCAAGAAAGGGCGGAGGCGGGGCATGCCCCGCCTCTTACACCACATCTCTGCACGCTACCGCGCAAAGCTCCTGCATGAGAAAAAATGGGGTTTTCAACAGGGCTTCGTCCAGCTCTTGGCAAGCTTTTGGCCAGTTGGGGAGGGCTGTTGAAAACTTGGCAGTCCGTTCGGCGCCATTTTTGGTGCGTTCGCGCCAATGCGTGACTGACTGGGTTGAAATTCGTGTTTTCCTGTGCCTATGAAGGATCTACTTTGTGACATATCAGCTTTTAGGTACTGGCGTTTGCCTCCTCAAGTCCGCGCTTTGTGTCCGCCGCTTCCACGACCGGAAGAAGACCGGCAGCGATATGATCTCGCCCGCAACCCGACGGCTGCGGTCGCGCTCGGTTTTCCGTTGTATACATTGGTTCGGACGAGAAACAAACGGACTTGTCCTGCCAGCATTAGGCAGCGGCTGTTTCTTGGTGAGCTTCCCAGGGAATCCGTGCTGGAAACGGAGCATGGGGTTTTGATTACGTCTCCTCTACTGACGGCATTCATCATGTTGCGGCATCTGACGGATCTTCAGCTTCTTTTGGTATTGGCGGAGATGTGTGGCTTGTTTGCGGTGTGTGCCCTGCCGGCGGCACTTGAGGCGGAGCTTTCGCGTGCAATTGATTCGGGCGCGATTTCGACAACGTTCGGTTGGGTGCGCTGCCCGTCCGAGGACGGCACCGCCTCAAATTTATGGCGTCGAGACGCTTTGGTTTTGGGCGGAGACCTTGACCGTTTTTGTTCAGATGTTTGCGGGATGCGTTACGGCAATAGATTTATAGCGGTATCGCAACTCGTTCCATTGGGTGCCGCGTCGCCTTTTGAGGTCGAGGCGTATTTGCTACTTGCACTGCCGCGATCCCTGGGAGGAGAAGGTTTTTGCGGCATAGAGCTCAATGTTGAAGTGATGCTAAGCACAAGTGCTCGAGCGATTGTGGGAAAGTCCCGTGTATATATCGACCTACTTCTTTCTTCGCTGGACGGCAGGCGACAGGTGGCCATTGAATGTCAGGGAAAGGCCTCGCACGGACGCGCAGGGGATGGCTTGCGTGACGCTGACCGCATGACGGCCCTTCAGGCCATGGGCTACGATGTACTTCTCCTGACACACAGACAGATATCCGATGAGGGTAGATTCCACGCGATCGTTAAGGCCGTATGCAGGATGCTCGATGCTGAATATCGTGATAAAAGCTCAGATGAGCAAAGGGCTGAGACATTACTCCGGTCTGAACTATTCGTTGACTGGACAAAATTGGGAGTAATTGACGGAAAGATGCCCGTTAGACACAAAACAGCTCGATCGTGGACGGCTGCGGTTCTAAGTGAGTAGGCTTTTGGCACTTTGGCGACCAGGCCGTTTTGAAACAAGTCATTTACCTGCGACTTTATAAAGCAATACGGATGGTCTGCTCGGCAAGTTTCGAAAAGTCTACTCACTTAGTTTTTGACGAGAGACCGATGCCGAAGATAGCTCTATTTCAGGGCGTTAACGAGTCCTCGAGGCACAAAAAGGCCCGAACCAATACGGTCCGGGCCTTCTTCGAGCTAGAGGTTATGTCTCAGGCGGTTGGCTTAGCCAAAGTAACGCTTGAGCAGGCCGGCGAAAGCCTTGCCGTGGCGAGCCTCATCGCGAGCCATCTCGTGCACGGTGTCGTGGATGGCATCGAGGCCAGCGGCCTTGGCGCGCTTGGCAAGATCGGTCTTGCCGGCGGTGGCGCCGTTCTCGGCCTCAACGCGCATTTCGAGGTTCTTCTTGGTGGAGTCGGTCACGACCTCGCCCAGGAGCTCAGCGAACTTGGCGGCGTGCTCGGCCTCCTCGTGGGCAGCCTTCTCCCAGTACAGGCCGATCTCGGGATAGCCCTCGCGATGAGCGACGCGAGCCATGGCCAGGTACATACCGACCTCAGAGCACTCGCCCTCAAAGTTGGCGCGCAGGTCAGCAACGATGTCCTCGGAGACGCCCTCCATCTTGGCGACGCCCACGACGTGCTCGGCAGCCCACTCGAGCTGACCCTCCTCCTGCTTCAGGAAGCGAGAGCCGGGAACGCCGCACTGGGGGCACTTGAAATCCTCGGGCAGCTGGTCGCCGTCGAACTCTTCCACATAACCGCAAACGGGGCAAACAAACTTCATAATTCGATCCTTTCGATCGATGGCGATGGCGCGCTCGTCCGGTCCCGTAAGGGCCCTCTCCGGACGTGCGTCTTGACGAGTTCTATTATCCATAAATGCGACCGAATGTGAAGCCTATTAGGAATGATTTTTAATAAAACAATTTTGGGCATGTGAAGATGTTGATTGATTAACGATTGCTAGACCTCGTGCGACCTCCGATGAGTACAATCGGTCGAGCAAATGTTGACCTATCAACAAATGAGGGAGTTTCCTTTATGCATCTAGCCCGCCGCGCCTGGTGCCGAACGTATCAAACGGTTTTTCGCATTACATTGCCGATCCTGCCCTATACCGAGCCGCGCATTTTGGAGCATGCCGAGGATGTGCCCGCGGTGCTTCAAAAGCGCTCGATCCAGAAGGTCCTTATCGTAACGGACCCTGGTATTGCACGTTTGGGGCTCACGGCATCACTCGAGCGTGCGCTTACGGCTCAGGGGATTGGCGTTACGGTCTATGCCGAAACGCGTATGAACCCCACGGTCTCAAACGTGGAGGAAGCGGCGTCCCTGTATCGAGAGAGCGCCTGCCAGGCTATTATCGGCTTTGGCGGTGGCTCGGCCATGGACTGCGCCAAGGGCGTGGGCGCACGCATTGCGCAGCCAAGCAAGCCCATCAACAAGATGCGCGGCCTGCTGCGGATTCATCGTCGCCTGCCGCTTCTCATCGCCGTTCCCACCACGGCAGGCACGGGAAGCGAAGTCACGCTCGCGGCGGTAATTACCGATGACGAGACGCACTACAAGTACCCCATTAACGACTTTGTGCTTATCCCGCGCTTTGCGGTGCACGACCCCGAGTTTACGCGCGGCCTGCCCGCCTCCATTACGGGGCAGACGGGTATGGATGCCCTGACGCATGCCGTCGAGGCCTTTATCGGGCGAAGCACTACGCCCTATACGCGCAAGATGGCGCGACAGGCGGTGCAGCTCATCCATGACAATTTGCTCGAGGCCTATGAGCATGGTGACGACATGCGCGCTCGTCGCAATATGCTTTCGGCGGCGTATAAGGCGGGCGTTGCGTTTACCCGCTCCTATGTCGGATATGTGCATGCCATCGCGCACAGTCTGGGCGGCCGATACGGAATTCCGCACGGTTTGGCCAACGCGATCATCCTGCCGCACATGCTTCGCGCTTATGGTGACGCCGCCGCCCCCAAGCTTGCCGATCTTGCTCGCATGGCGGGCATTGCGCCGGCTACCGCGCAGGACAGCCTGGCGGCCGAGGCCTTTATCGATTGGGTTGACCGCATGAACGAGGCCCTGGGAATCCCCAAATATGTCTCGGGTATTCGCCGCTCCGATATTCCGCAAATGACGGCCCATGCCGATGCCGAGGCCAATCCGCTATACCCCGTTCCACTTTTGATGGACCGTTTGGAGCTCGAGCGTATGTACGAGGTCGTTGCGGGTGGTATGTTTGAGGACGAGAACTAGGAGGGTCCATGAACACCGAGGAAATTGCGCGCATCGTCGGCGACCAGCGCGCCTACTTTAAGACGCACGCCACGTTTGATGTCGATGCTCGACGTCGCGCCCTCGTGCGCCTGCGCGAGGCGGTGCGGGCACACGAGACCGATATTGCCCATGCGCTCAAGACCGATTTGGGAAAGTCGCATGACGAGGCCTATATGTGTGAGATCGGCACCTCGCTTTCCGAGATTCGTCATCAGATTGCGCGTGTGGCTCGATGGAGCCGTCCGCGCCTGCGTCCGTGTGACCTCGCCAACGCCGTGAGTGTGTGCAAAACGCAAGCCGTGCCCTATGGCGTCACGCTCATTATGGCGCCCTGGAACTACCCGTTTTTGCTAACGCTCGAGCCGCTTGCCGGCGCCCTTGCCGCGGGCAATACCGTGGTCATCAAGCCGAGTGCCTATGCTCCGGCATCGAGCGCGGTGCTCAGGCAGATTTGCGAGGAAGCATTTGATCCGCGCCTGGTGACGGTCGTCGAAGGCGGGCGTGCCGAGAATGAGGCGCTGCTCGACGAGAGCTGGGACAAGATTTTCTTTACCGGTAGCGTTCCGGTCGGCAAGCTCGTCATGGAGCGCGCAAGTAAAAACCTGACGCCCGTGACGCTTGAGCTGGGCGGAAAGAGCCCCTGCATTGTGGATGCCACGGCAAACTTAAAAGTCGCGGCACGGCGCAT
>CALJCO010000060.1 GCA_938023905.1 uncultured Collinsella sp.
CCCGTCTTTCCTGCTCCTGCGGAGCAACGGAAAGGCGGGCCTCGCGCTGCGGAGTGTTTTCAAAACCAAGCCCGGCCCCGGCCTGCATTGACACAGCTGGCGGTTCTTGGGCATCGCTTGCTGGCGGGGTTCCTTTGCTGAAATGGACTTGGCCGAAAGGGCCGCTGGTCCCGGTCGCTGGTTCGCGCTTTGCGTGAACTCCGCGCTACTGTGGGTCAGTTAGGCTTCTGTTTTTGGACCCGCTACATCTTCCCGCCTCAGCATCGACCTTAGCTTCTCGAAACTCTCCTCGCTCAGGCAGTGCTCCATGTGACAGCCCTCTTGCGAGGCAACCTCGGGCGTTACGCCTGCGTCCTCTAGCAGACCTACAAAAAAGCAGTGGCGCTCCCACATTTGACGGGCAACCTCAAGACCGCGTTCCGTCAGATGCACGTCGCGTTTGCCCATTTCGACATAGCCGTTGCTTTCCAGCGTCGCCATGGCCTTGGAAACGCTCGCCTTGGTTACGCCGAGGTACTCCGCAACGTCGATCGAGCGCACGGTGCCCTGACGTTCCGACAGAACGTAGATCGATTCGAGATAGTCTTCTCCGGATTCACGCAGGGCCATGGGCCGCCTTTCGCGATGGCTTCTAGTTAGCCTTTGGATACTTTTGCTTGATTTACTTTACCGCAAAAGTTGCCTATGTCTTACTACGTTGTCTAAAAAGTTAACCGTGTTTCACAAAACGCACGGGACGAAAACAAAGCGGGGACACGCCCCGCAAGGAGTGCCCCCGACTGCCGGCGCAAAAGGAACGTCCCCAAGTGCCGAATCCGTAGCTATAGCAGGCCAAAGTGCTCGGCGGCGTTGTAGATGCCGTCGTCGTCTACGGCGGTCGTCACGTAGGTCGCTGCGGCCTTCACGGTATCCTGCGCGTTGCCCATGGCCACACTTGTGCCCACGGCCGAGAACATCGACAGGTCGTTCTCGCCGTCGCCAAAGGCGATCGCCTCGCTCGCGTCGACACCCAGGCGCTCCAGCGTCGCTGCCACACCCAGGTCCTTGCCGCCGTTAGCGGGAATAATGTCGCAGAACAGGTCGCACCAGCGCGTGGTGAGCGAATGCGACACGGCGTCGGTCACGATATGCTCGTCGGCCGGATCCACAAAGGCGCAAAACTGGTAGACCGGCGCGTCAAAGGCGTGCTCAAACGGCTCCTCGTGGTAGACAATTCCCGCGTTGCTGCCGGCCGTCACCACGCGCTCGGACAGGCGGTTCACAAACGAGTTCTCGCCCTGCATGCACAGCGAGTCGTAGCGCCCCTCGGCCACCTGGTCCACAATCACCGCAACGTCGTCCGGATCGATCGGGCAGCTACGGTAAACGCCCTCGGCATCAAAACAGTGCTGGCCCGAAAGCGTAATGTACGCATCCCAACCAAGATCGAACAGCCAATCGGGCATCTGGTAGGTCGGGCGACCCGTGGCAATGACGCACGCAATCCCCTGCTCGTGAAAGCTGTCGAGCACCTGCTGCGCCGACGCCGGAATCCGGTGCGTCTCAAAGCTCAGCAGCGTGCCGTCGATATCAAAAAACGCGGCCTTGATCATCCTCGCCTACTCCTCGCCCTCGAGCTTCTCGCTCGCCTCGAGCCACGCCATCTCCAGCTCGTCCATGGCGGCGTGGGCCTCGTCGATCTTTGCCTGCTGCTCGCCCAGCGCCGTGTAGTTGGTGGGATCGACCTGGGCCATGGCGGCCTCGGCCTCCTCCACGCGAGCGCGCTGCGTTTCCATCTTGCGCTCGAGCGAGCTCACCTCACGACGGAGCTTTTGGCGCTCGGCATTGGAAAGGCCGTTGGGCTGACCGCTCGACTTGGGCTTTTCGGCCGCAGCCGCCGCGGCACCGGTGTCGAACGTACCGGTCTTGGCGCTCGGTGCACCCACGGGCTCGCCCTCGGCGGTGGCGTTGCACAGGCGCAGGTACTGGTCGACGCCGCCGGGCATATGCGTCAGGTGGCCGTCGAGCAGCGCCCACTGCTGGTCGGTCACGCGCTCCATCAAAAAGCGGTCGTGCGTCACCAGAATCAGCGTGCCGGGCCAGCCGTCCAGCAAGTCCTCGACAATCGCCAGCATGTCGGTATCCAGGTCGTTGCCGGGCTCGTCCAGGATGAGCACGTTGGGCTCGTCCAGGATCGTCAGCAGCAGCGACAGGCGACGGCGCTGGCCGCCCGAAAGATCGCCGATGCGGCTCCAGAGCTGCTGCGTCGTAAAGCCCAGACGCTCGCAGAGCTTCTCGGGTGAAGTCTCCTTGCCGTCAATGACGTAGTACTTCTTATAGTGGCTGAGCACCTCGCGGATCGTGTCGCCCATGTAGGGTTCGAGCTCCTCGAGCTGCTGCGACAGCACGCCAAAGCGCACCGTCTGGCCGATCTTCACGCGGCCGCGCAGGGGCGCGATCTTGCCCTGGATCACGTCGAGCAAAGTCGACTTGCCGGCGCCGTTCTCGCCCAAAAGACCATAGCGGTCGCCCGCACCAATGAGCCAGGTCACGTCGTTGAGCACCTGCTTGGGCGCGCCATCGGTATCCGCATAGCCGGCGTCCACGTCGACCACATCGATAACCTGCTTGCCCAGGCGGCTCACGGCCAGGCGCTTGAGCTCCAGCTCGTCACGCACGGGCGGCACGTCGGCGATCAGCTCGCGAGCGGCATCCACGCGAAACTTGGGCTTGGTGGAGCGCGCCTGGGCACCGCGGCTCAGCCACGCGAGCTCCTTACGTGCCATGTTGCGACGGCGCTCCTCGGTAACCGCGGCCATGCGGTCGCGTTCCACGCGCTGCAGGATATATGCCGAATAGCCGCCCTCGAAGGGATCGACCTGGCCGTCGTGAACCTCCCACATGCTGGTGCAGACCTCGTCCAAGAACCAGCGATCGTGCGTGACCACGAGCATCGCGCCCTGACCGCGCTGCCAGCGGGCCTTTAAGTGACGCGCAAGCCAGTTGATGGTGCGCATGTCCAGATGGTTGGTGGGCTCATCGAGCATGAGCACGTCATAGTCGCCGATCAGCAGGCGCGCGAGGTCCACGCGGCGGCGCTGACCGCCCGAGAGCTCGCCTACCATGCCCTCCCAGGGCACATCGCTAATAAGACCGGCCAGAATCTGGCGCGTACGGGGGCTCGACGCCCACTCGTACTCGGGGGCGTCACCCACAACGGCATGATGCACGGTATCGGTATCGACAAGCTGGTCCTTTTGGCCGAGTAGACCGATCGTGATGCCGCGGCGGTGCGTCACGCGTCCGTCATCGGGCTCCAGCGTGCCGGCGAGCACGCTCAGCAGCGTCGACTTGCCGTCGCCGTTTTTGCCGACAATACCAATACGGTCGCCCTCGTCCACGCCGAGCGTCACGCTATCGAAAATATGCTTGGTGGGAAACTCTAGGCTGACGGAATCGCATCCCAAAAGAATCGCCATATGCCCTGCTCCTTCGTAGAAATTCAACGTTCTCCATGATAGCGAAAACCACCACAAAGGGGACGGGCGCCTTCGTGGTGGTTTTGGGCAAGCGCACCAGCACACGACACAAAAAGGCGGGCCATCTCCCGCAAGAGATGACCCGCCTCTCCAATCAGTCCCGTGGCGACCGTGGCCGCCGCGGGCCTCAAGCATGTTCCGGACTAGGAGAACATGCCGGTGAGGTAATCATTCAGCCGCTTATCCTTGGGCCGCTGGAAAATCTCGTCGGTCTCGTCGTACTCGACCATATCGCCCATGTAGAAGAACGCCGTGCGGTTGGACACACGCGACGCCTGCTCCATGTTGTGCGTCACGATGACGATGGCGCGGTCGGCCACGATCGACGACATCAGGTCCTCGATCGCCAGCGTCGAGATGGGGTCAAGCGCCGAGCAGGGCTCGTCAAACAAGATCACGTCGGGGTTGAGCGCCAGCGTGCGCGCGATGCACAGGCGCTGCTGCTGACCGCCCGAAAGCGCGTAGGCGCTCTTGTCGAGCTTGTCCTTGACCTCGTCCCACAGCGCCGCGCCGCGCAGGCTCTCCTCGACCATGCGGTCGAGCTCGTCACGGTCGGTGATGCCGTGGCGCTTGGGCGCAAACGTGATGTTGTCGCGAATGGACTTGCGGAAGGGGTTGGGCTGCTGGAACACCATGCCGATGGAGCGACGCAGCTCGTACGTGTTCTCGGTCTTGGTGTTCACGTTGCGCCCGCGGTAGTTGATCTCGCCCTCCACGCGACAGCGGCGAATCTCGCGATTCATCAGGTTGAGGCTACGCAAGAAGGTCGACTTGCCGCAGCCCGAAGGCCCGATGAGCGCCGTGATCTCACCCTTGTGGAAGTCGAGCGACGTATTGTGCAGCGCATGGTGGTCGCCATAGTACACGTTGACGTCCTTGGCGGAGAGCACGACCTCGTCGCTCACGGCCTTGCCGCTCACGCGCACGCGCCTCTCGCTCTCCCCCACGCTCGACAGAAAGTCCTGGGTCTCGGACGTGGCCGCCTCGGTTGCGGGCGTTGCATTCATCTCGCTCATTCGGCCGTCATCTTCCTTGCCAGTTGCTTGCCCACGATACGGGCGATTACGTTAAACAGCAGCACGCAGATCATCAGCAGTGCCGCGGTGCCCCAGACGATCTGCTGGGCCTCGGGGCTGCCCTCGCCATAGATCTTGTAGATGTGCACGGCCAGCGACTCGCCGGGACGGAACACGTTCCAGGCGCAGGTGGGGCTCGACAGGTTAAAGCTCAAGAAGTTCAGACGAACCGGCGAGCTCATGCCCGAGGTAAAGAGCAGCGCCGCGGCCTCGCCAAACACGCGGCCGGCCGAAAGCACGATGCCGGTCACGATGGCGGGCATGGCCTCGGGAATCAGGATGTGCAGTGTGGCCTCCCAGCGAGTGAGGCCCATGGCCAGGCACGCATCGCGCTGGGCCTGCGGCACGTCCTCGAGCGCCTGCTGAATCACGCGCACCAGGATGGGGATGTTGAACATGGTGAGCGCGACGGCGCCGGAGATGATGGAGTACTTCCAGCCCAGCTGCACCGAGAACACCAGAAAGCCGAACATGCCGACGACGATGGAAGGCAACGAGGACAAGGTCTCGATAGCGGTGGAGGCGATGTCGCGGATAGGGCCGTTCGGCGCGTACTCAACCAGGAAGACCGCTCCGCCCAGGCTGATGGGCACCGAGATGACTAGAGTGATCAGCAGCAGGTAGAACGAGTCGAACAGCTGGTAGAGCACGCCGCCCTGGGTTCCGTTGGCGCGCGCAGGCTGCGTGAGGAAGCCCGGCTGGAACAGCGTCGAGATGCCCTCGAACAGGATGTAGGCCACCATGGAGACGACGATGAGCATGACGATGGCGACGATCGCCGTCAGCACGCCCGTGGCGATGCGGTCCTGCCTTTGGACACGCCCGAGTCTCGCCTCGTCGATATGGATGCGCGTGCTAGCCACGAGCCTTCGCCCCCTTGCGGCCAATGAGATGGATGATCAGGATAAAGATGAGGCTCATGCCCATCAGCAGAAGACCGAGCGCCCACAGGACGTCGTCCTGGGCCGAGCCCTCGGCATAGACCGCCATGGACGTGGTGAGCGTGGTGGTGATGGTGGAGGCCGGCGACAGCAGCGACGTCGGCATGGCCTCGATACCGCCGATAACCATGCGCACGGCGAGCGTCTCGCCAAAGGCGCGGGTCATGCCAAGGATGACCGCGGTCATGAGCGAGGACATGGCGCTCTTGAGCACCACGTGCCAGATGGTCTGCCAGCGGGTGTAGCCCAGCGCGAGCGAACCCTGACGGTAGCTGTCGGGCACGGCACGCAGGCCATCGACCGAAAGCGTGGTCATGGTCGGCAGGATCATGACGGCCAGCACGATGGCGCCGGGCAAGATGCCCAGGCCTGTGCTCACGTGGAGAACGCTCTTCATAAGGCCGACGACCACGTGAAAACCGATCAGGCCAAAGACGACCGAGGGAATGCCGGTCAAAAGCTCAATAAGCGGCTGAAAGACCTTGGAGCCAAACTTAGGCTGGATCTCGACCGCAAAGATGGCAGAGCCGATGGCGATGGGCAGCGCGATGAGCGTGGAGAGCACCATGACCGCAAACGAGGTGACGATCAGGGGCAGGGCGCCGGTGTAGGGCAGGCCGTTTTCGGCTGTGTTGGCCAGATCCCACTTGGTGCCGGCGAAGAACTCTACGACCGAGACGCCGTCCTTGAGAAAAGCCGAGAGGCCCTTTTGGGCGACCATAAAGATGAGCGCGGCAACGACAAGCGTCACGAGCGCTACGCACGCGCCCGTGACGCCCAGGCCCACGTTCTCAAGGTCGCGCTTTGGCAGCTGTTTTGCCATTGCAAACCTTTCCGGGGCGATTACTTATTTAGCGGATACCTTGCCGCTGGCGTCCTTGACGACCTTCATGGCAGAGACTGGGATAAAGCCCTGCTCCTCGACGAGCTTGCCCTGGACGTCGTCGGAAAGCATGAACTCCAGGAAGGCCGTGGTGGCCTCGTCGGCGTCCTTGGAGCAGTACATGTGCTCGGTCGCCCAGATCTTAAAGGAGTCGTCGGTAACGTTTGCGCTCTTGGGCTCGACGCCCTCGACCTTGATGGCGTTGAACTTGGAGTCGTCGAAGTGCGAGAAGTCGAGGTAGGAGATGGCGTTGTCGGTGCTGGCCATCTGGGTCTGGACGTCGCCGGACTTGTCGAGCTCGGCGTCGCCCTTAAAGTCGTTGGCCTCGTCGCCAAAGACGGCAGCCTCAAAGGTGGCGCGGGTACCGGAGCCGGCCTTGCGGTTGAGGACGACGATGGTGGCGTCGTCGCCACCGACCTCCTTCCAGTTGGTGATCTGGCCGGAGAAGATGCCCTTGAGCTGCTCGAGGGACAGGTCGTCGACCGTAACGTTCTTGGAGACGACGGGGCCCATGCCCACGACGGCGACCTCGTGGTCGACGAGGTTCTTGACCTGATCGGCCTCGAGCTTGGTCTCGGCGAAGACGTCAGAGTTACCGATGGTGACGGTGCCGGCGGCGACAGCGGTCAGGCCCTTACCCGAACCGTTACCCGAACCGGAGACGGAGACGTCCGGATTGGCATCCATGAACTTCTCGGCAGCGGCCTCGACGAGAGCCTGGAACGAGGAGGCACCGTCGTAGGTCACCTCACCGGAGACGGACTCGGCGGCAGCGGCGCTACCCTTGTCGGCGGCGTCGGAAGCGCCTGCGCCGCTGCAACCAACGAGGCCGAGGCCCACGATGCTGGCGAGACCACCAGCGAGGCCGAGGAACTGACGACGAGAATAAGCCTGATCGAGCATGATCTTCCTTTCATACAAGCGACTCGCGGGCACCCTGCCCGCTTTGCTGTTTGGAAAGATACGGTCTCGATCGGGCAGCGCCCGCGTCAGCTGCGCTTTATTACGGGCATCTGATAGACCCTTACCGCAAGCGCGGCAGGGCTTTACAAACGAATAACAATCCCGCCGACAAGCATGACCCGCCTTTTACACCAAATGATCCGTTTTCCTCCGTCCCCAAGGGATCATTTTCAGAAAGAGGACGGCATAGACCTTCTGGTCATGCCGTCCTCTTCGAAAGACAGGTTGTCACCCTGGCGTTCGCGTAACCTTAAAGCTCCAGCTCGTTCAAGCGCAGGATTGCCACGATATAAATCTTGAGCGCCTGCTTGAGCTGCTCTTCGTTGGCGCACTCGTTGGGGCCGTGCATCTGGCCGCCCCATGGGGGCAGCTCCAGGCCGGTCTCCTCGGGGCCAAACGAGACGGCGCGGGCAAAGTTGCGTGCGTACGTGCCACCGCCCATGGCGAAGGGCTCGACATGCTTGCCCGTAAACTCGTTATAGGTATCGATAAGCGCCTTCACAGCCGGATCGTCGGCAGAGACCGAGAACGGCACCTTTGCGCGATCCACGCGATACGTCACGCCAAAGCGGCCCACAAGTGGCTCGAGCTGCTCGCGGATGGTATCGGCGCTCGTGCTGTCGGGGAAACGCACGTCAATGACCTGCTCAATGTGGCCATCCACCACGCGGATGACGCCGGGGTTGCACGTGAGCGGGCCAAACGCCGCGTTCGTCGCATCGATACCCAGGCCGCGGCCATAGGCATCCGCATGCACAAAGGCCAGGAACTTGACGAACTCGTGCTCGGCAGGCGTCAGCAGGCGCTCGTCACGGGCACCAAACGCATCCTCGGCCTCGCGCAGATACGCCACGATGAGGCCGACGGCATTGATCGTTCCCTCGGGCATCGAGGCATGACCGCCAATGCCGTGGGCAAAAATCTGCGCATGCCCGTTATCGAGCGCCGTGATCTCCAGGCGGCCGGCATTCTCAACGGGCGCCGGCAGTTCATCGGCGGCAATCGCAAGCTCGCAGATAGACTGCGACGGAATGGCGTTGCTCGCCTCGGCACCGCTCCAGGACACAATGCGCCCGCCGTCGATCTTGGAACTCACAAACGTCGCCCCAAACTGGCCCTTCTCGGCATTACAGACCGGGAACTCGGCATCGGGTGTAAACAAAAAGTCGGGGTCTGCGTGGTTCTCCAGATAATGGTGAACGTCGGACATGCCCACCTCCTCATCGCAGCCCAGCAGCGCGCGGAAGGTGTAGCGCGGGGTAATACCGTGCTTGAGCAGATAGGCGCCGGCGTAGAGCGACAGCACGGCAGGACCCTTGTCGTCGATAACGCCGCGGCCGAGCAGCCAGCCCTCGCGACGCTCCATCGCAAACGGGTCGGTGTTCCAGCCGGGGCCTGCGGGCACCACGTCCACATGGCAAATGGTCGCGAGCTGCTTGTCGCCGCGGCCAGGGATATCGGCAATGCCCACATAACCCTCGTCGTCGCTCGTCTGGTAGCCGAGCTTTTGCGCAATGCCGAGCGCGCAATCGAGCGCGTCACGGACTGGACGGCCAAACGGCGCGCCGGGCTCCGCATTGGCAGAAACCGCCACGGACGGATAGCTCACCAGACGCTCGATATCGGCGACGACATCTTCCCAAACCTCGTCGACATACTCGGCAACGCTCTGCTCCACCTGATTCATGGACGACCTCCTTACCAATGAGCGGCGAGCGTGCCCGCCCCTCACATCACATACTTATATAGCGAAAAGTTTAGCAAGCTCGGCCACCGAGTGCACCACCGCATCGGCGCCCGCGGCCTCATGCTCACCCGGCGCCGCCGCGCCCGAATAGATGCCGATGCACGGCACGCCCATTGCGTGCGCGCCCTCCACATCGTTAAAGCGATCGCCGATCATCACGGCATCGTCCGCCGTCGCACCGAGCGCCGCCAGGGCATCGCGGACCGAATCGGCCTTGGTCTCGCGTCCCTGCGGCGGATTCATGCCAACCACTGCCTTAAACTGAGAAAGCCCCAGCTCGCCCACCATGTCGATGCACTTTGCCTCCATGCGCGACGTCGCCACGGCCAAGCGATGCCCCTGGGCGGCCAACCCATCCAGCAGCTCGGAAATTCCATCGAACACAGGGTACTCTTCCGGTCCCAGCTCATCAAAAAAGGCACGGTACTCGTCGGCCACCACAAGCGACTCCTCGCGCGAGAAGCCATAAAAGTCGTGAAAGCTCTTCCACAGGGGCGGCCCAATCATGCGGCGCAGATCACCCATCTGCGCCTCCGAAAACCCGCGCACAGCCAGCGTCTTGCGCGTCGAGGTCATCACCGCCCGGCCTGTATCGGCCACCGTGCCATCGAAATCAAACAGCACAACCGACCGCTTGCATATCTCCAGCTGCTCCACTGGCACCCTCTCTTCCCCAGTTGACGATTTCCACACCGACACTTCAAACTGTTGACTATTCAACAATTGAACCTAGTAATGTGGAACGACTCTACTATACTTGTCGCACTTTGCTCTCAGAAGGCGGCGCGCAAGCGCCCCAACGAAAGGTGCAATTATGTCTTTTGCCATCATAACCGACTCCACATCGGACATCTCCCCCGCTCGTGCTCAAGAGCTCGGCATTTACGTCATTCCGCTGCATGTGATTATCGAGGGCGAGGACCTGCTCGACCAGGTGCAGATTACCGCCGAGGAATACATCGCCCGCATGGCTGGTTCCGAGCAGTTGCCGCACACATCGCAGCCGAGCGCCGGCGAGTTCAAGGCGCTCTTTGACCGCGTGCGCGCCGACGGCCATGATAGCGCCATCTTTATCTCGCTATGCAGCGAGTGGTCTGCCTGCTATGCCAACGCCAGCCTGACGGCCGAGACCCACGAGCTCGACGTGCGCTGCATCGATTCGCGCACCGGTTCGGGCGCCGAGGGTCTGCTGGTGGAGTACGCGCTCGCCATGCGCGAGGACGGCCGCAGCCTGGACGAGACCGAGGCGCAGATCCGCGCGACGCTGCCCGATGCACACCTGCTACTGATTCCCCGCACACTCGAGAACCTCGTTAAGAACGGCCGCGCGCCCAAACTCGCCGGCCAGCTCACGCAGATGTTCAACATTCGCCTGGCCGTTTCGCCGGAGTGGAAGTCAGGCGAAATCAAGGCCATCAAGAAGGGCCGCGGTGCCAAGCGCATCGTTGCGAACACCATGGCTGACTGCCTCGAATTTTTGACCGAGCACCCGGGCTCCAGCGTGCGCGTGCTCACGACCGGTGCTGCCGAGGAGCAGGAGCTCGTTAACCAAGCGCTCGCAGGCCAGAACTACGTAGACGCCGGCACCGGCCCCATCGGCTGCACCATCGCCACCCACGTAGGCGTCGACGCCATCGCCATCAGCTACTGTCCCCGCTACCAACCTGCCAATTAGGGACAGGTTTATTTTGGCAGGTTTTATCTGGGCAAACGTTAAACGGTAACAAAGGCTTGCCTGGCAAGATCGGACATGCCAAAGCCGTCGAACAACCGAAGTACACCCAGCCACAACAAAGCCATCACGCCGACGCGCCGCAACTCAAGGCGCGCCGGCGTCTTTTTAGGAGTCGCGGCGGAAAAGGGGCCGTTTTAGCCAAAAGGCCGCGAAACGCTTCCCATTACGCCGCAACTTCATTGCCGCCCAGGTAGCGTGCAGAGATGTGGTGTAAGAGGCGGGGCATGCCCCGCCTCCGCCCTT
>CALJCO010000061.1 GCA_938023905.1 uncultured Collinsella sp.
GACACCTTTTCCAGCCTCGTTTGGAAAGTTTCATTGCCAGACGGGACTCCTGCAATCGTCAAGGGATTGAAACCTATAGAAGACATTGCTGATGAACTGCGCGGGGCCGACTATCTGGTATGGCGCAATGGGAGGGGAGCAGTCCGGTTGCTCGGTCGTGAGAACAATCTGATGTTGCTCGAATATGCCGGGGAGCGAATGCTCTCTCACATCGTTGCCGAGCACGGCGACTACCAGGCGACCGAAATTGCAGCGGAACTGATGGCGAAGCTGTATGCCGCATCTGAGGAACCCCTGCCTTCTGCCCTTCTCCCGATCCGGGATCGCTTTGCAGCTTTGTTTCAGCGGGCGCGCGATGATCAAAACGCAGGTTGTCAAACTGACTACGTCCACGCGGCGATTATAGCCGATCAAATGATGAGCAATGCCTCGGAACTGCGTGGGCTACATGGCGATCTGCATCATGAAAACATCATGTTCTCCAGTCGCGGCTGGCTGGTGATAGATCCCGTCGGTCTGGTCGGTGAAGTGGGCTTTGGCGCCGCCAATATGTTCTACGATCCGGCTTGTCAGCGAAGGCGGGATCGTGAAACACAGCCGGGGCATCTTTGAGAAGCCGCCGGTTGTCGGCAAGAACTACGAAATCGCCTACAGCCGGGGCCAGGGCAAGGTCATCGGCGAGGTGTCCCAGGAACAGGCGGCCAAGGCCGAGCAGAAACGCTCGCGCTCGATCTAGGAGGCGTATGAACATCGAGGCGTACCCGCACGATTTTCGCGGCTCGCTCGCCGTGGTTTCTGCGACCGGCGTGGCCGGTTGCAGGACCTGGACGCTGCGCAGCGTCGAAACCGGGAAGCACTACGAGCTTGCGCCGGCTTCGATTGAAGGCTGGCCTCTCCCTGCGAAGCGTGAGGACAGTCGGCCCAACAGCATCATCGTCAACTACGACGGCAACGACGTGATCGCGCTTGAGCTGGCGACCGGCGAGTTGTACCGCACCCGAGCACCTGCAACGACCTTACGACTACGGAGGTAGCAGCAGAAAAAGCCGGGCATTGCCCGGCTTTCTTTGTGAGTCGTCCTGAACGCCTCCCTGATCGAGGTCGAGGGGGCATCGCCTTAGAAAAGTTCGTCCAGCAGGATATGAAATTGCAGCTTGCGCCTATCCGGATCGGCAATGCCATATTGCGCAACAAGCCTCTCCTGAAGCGAAGGTTCGAACTCCTCAAGACAGTTCCATAACACGGCAAGGTCTTGGTATCGATCAGCAATACCAGCCCGCCCAACGTCGATGCAGCCGACTACCTTACCTTCGACGATAAGTAGATTATCGAGTGAAAAATCGCCGTGCGTCACGACTGGGTCCGGCGCGAGCGGTAGGAGGCGATGCATCGCCTCCCAAACCTGTTCGGCCGTCCACCCTTCGCGCTCCTTATCGAAGTCATCGACATCAACAACCCCCGCCTCGATACGCTCCCGCGCTCGGGCAAGCCTGCATGCGTGGTCACTGTTGAAGGAGCATTCGCTCACTGGGATCGCATGCAGTCGGCGCATGAACGCCGCCAATGCGTCAACAACAACGAGACGGGCTCCGAAATCCGATTTCAGCACTTGATATGCCGTTTTTCCATGTATTGCTGTTGTCAGGAGCCATGCCTGATTGGGCGTGCGAACGAAGCTTACAACGGAGGGCACAGAAATGTGCCCCGCCAGCCAACGCAATCTCACCATTTCATCAGTCACGTCGTCGGCAAAAGCATCTTTGCCGTGCTTCAGAAACAAGTCGGAGCCGCCTGACTTGCTATGCAGCCGATAGACCGCGCAGCCGGACTGACCAACCTTATCACGCGCCCATTTGTATCCCATCACGTGAGCCGCCATGCTCTCGGGCACGGCAGCGGCTGCGCAGGGCTCTTCTCGATCAATATCAATATCGTTCACTCATCCAATCTCACTGACGGTTAGGCGTGCCTGGTACCGCACGTTCTATTAAGTCGTACAGAAGACCTGGCATACGTAAAGCTCGCCACGGGCGAGCTTGGTGGCCGCATAGTGTAGCCAGATCCAGGCACGTTGTCAACGGCAATTTAAAACTGACCCCTTTTACCTGACAGAGACGACCTTTGTCTCGATCCTAGACGCATTGCACAGATGGCGGACGCATTCTCTCGTGCGCTGGACGTCGATACGTGAAGCCCGTAAAGAGCGTGGCGAGCTGCGCGGTAGCGCCCGCTTTGAGAGTCCTTAATTCCGCAACACTATAGTTTAACATTATTTATAAGTGCCTGAGCAACAAA
>CALJCO010000062.1 GCA_938023905.1 uncultured Collinsella sp.
AGCAGGACTGTAGAGCAGCAAATTAAATACCGTGACGGCTGCCGGCATTCCGGGTGCTCCAACCTAGTGCTCCATGCGCGCTTTCCGTCTTGCGCAGGACTGTAGAGCAGGAAACTTAATTACGCGCCGCTCCCCGCCCACGCCGGGCAAGCCCTCCCTTGTACTCCATCTCACTAAAGTGTATGATTCTGGACGTTACATGACTCACTTTACCTAACTAAAGTGCCATCAAGGGGGAATACCATGAATACCGATATGTCTCGTCGTCAGTTTGTTGGTCTAGCTGGCTCACTCGCCACGGTGCTTGGCCTCGGCCTGGTAGGCTGCGGTGGTGGTGCCGATAAGGGCTCCGCTGCCGGTTCTGCCGCAGCCAAGGACGTGAAGGGCGCTGCGGAGTCCAAGAAGCTCGTGGTGGGCTTTGATAAGTCCTATCCTCCGTATGGCTTTGTGGGCGACGATGGTGAGTACACGGGCTTTGATCTCGACCTTGCCAAGGCCGTTGCCGACAAGCAGGGCTGGGACGTTAAGTATGAGGCTATCGACTGGGATGCCAAGGACACGCTGCTCAACTCGGGTGCCATCAACTGCATCTGGAACGGCTTTACCATGGAGGGCCGCGAGGACGACTACACGTTCTCCGAGCCGTACATGCTCAATGAGCAGGTGCTCGTGGTCAAGAAGAACGCGGGTATCAAGAGCTGGGACGATCTTGCCGGCAAGACCGTGATTACCCAGACCGATTCCGCTGCGCAGGATGTGCTCGAGGGCGACCAGAAGGATCTGGCGGCGACGTTTGCCACGCTCGACACGATCGGCGAGTACAACACGGCCTTTATGCAGCTCGAGAGCGGCGCGGTCGATGCCGTGGCTTGCGACCTTTCGATTGCCCAGTATCAGCTTGCCGCCAAGCCCGATGCTTATACGCAGCTCGACAAGCCGCTGTCCAGCGAGCACTACGCCGTCGGCTTTAAGAAGGGCGACACCAAGTCGGCCGACGCCGTGACCGAGTCGCTCAAGGCACTTTATGAGGACGGTGCGGTCAAGGACCTGTGCGATAAATATGCAGAATACGGTCTTTCCTTCGACAACTGGGTTCTGAAATAGCGGCTTTCCCAGGCACCCGATTTTGCCGTTCAAACCGTCGCTTGCGTACATTTAGTACGCGGCGCTCCTCTTTCACGGCAAACTCGAGCACCTGGAAAACCTGCTTTAGCATTGGGTTTGCTGTTCTGTTGTCGCGAAAGAGAGCTTAGGTTGTCTATTCAGGTCATGATGCAGATGCTTGGCCAGGGATTCTTGGTCAGTTTGCAGTTGTTTGTGCTGACGCTGCTGGGGTCGATTCCGCTGGGAATCCCCGTGGCGTTTATGCGCATGAGCAAAATCGCGCCGCTTCGCTGGATTGCGCGCATCTATATCTCGGTCATGCGCGGCACGCCGCTCATGCTGCAGATGTTTGCCATCTACTTTGCCCCGTACTACGTGTTTGGCATTTCGCTCACGCCCGATTCCAAGTGGACGGCGTGCGTCGTAGCGTTCATCATCAACTACGCCGGTTACTTTGCCGAGATCTATCGCTCGGGCCTGCAGTCCATTCCGCGCGGTCAATACGAGGCAGCCGAGGTGCTGGGCTATTCGCGCATGCAGACGTTTCTGTATATCGTGATGCCGCAGGTCGCCAAGCGTATTCTGCCGGCGATGGGCAACGAGATCATCACGCTGGTCAAGGACACGTCGCTGGCGTTTGCCATTGGCGTGGGTGAGATGTTCTCGACGGCCAAGGCGCTGGTCGCCTCGCAGGTGAGCATGGTGCCGTTTGCGATCGCGGCGCTGATCTACTGGATCTTTAACTTTGTGGTCGAGATGCTGCTGGGCGCCGCCGAGAAAAAATTGGATTACTACCATGATTAATTCGGTAATGAATATATCGAACGCGCGCAAGGCGTTTGGCGGCAATGAGGTGCTCAAGGATATCTCGCTCGAGGTCAAGCGTGGCGAGGTCGTGGCGATTATCGGGCCTTCGGGTGGCGGCAAGTCCACGCTGCTGCGGTGTGCCACGCTGCTCGAGACACTCGACGGAGGCTCGCTCTCGTTTGGTGACCTTGCCGTTGCGACGGATGCGGGTTCGGGCGCGGTCTATGCGAAGGGCGATGTGCCCAAACAAGCACGCTCGCGATTCGGCCTGGTGTTCCAAAATTACAATCTGTTTCCGCACTATACGGTGATGAAAAACATCACCGACGCTCCGGTTCGCGTACTCAAGCGTCCGCGCGAGCAGGCCGAAGCGCGTGCACACGAGCTTATTGCACAGATGGGGCTGACGGGCAACGAGAACAAGGTACCGTGCGAGCTTTCGGGCGGTCAGCAGCAGCGCGTGAGTATTGCCCGCGCCTTGGCGCTCGACCCGGAGATCTTGTTCTTTGACGAGCCGACCTCGGCACTCGATCCCGAGCTGACGGCCGAGGTGCTGCGTGTCATTAAAGACCTTGCCGCGCAGAATATGACGATGGTGATTGTGACCCACGCAATGCAGTTTGCGCGCGATGTTGCCGACCGCGTGGTCTTTATGGATGGCGGTCGCATTGTCGAGGAGGGATCTGCCGAGCAGGTTATCGACCATCCGCGTGAGCAGCGCACCCGTGAGTTCTTGAGCCGTATCGAGGGATAGGCTCAGGTATTTACTCAACTATTAATTGAGGCGAAGCCGCCGCAGGTCTTACGGTCTGTGGCGGCTTTTTGTTTGCATCGACGGGGTTCAATAATCGCCTCACAAGCTTGTCTCTTCCTCTCGCCGCCTGTATTCATACGTGTGCCGAAAGGTGTGCATGGACGGTCGCCCGTGAGGGTAGGGTGGTGGCATAGGACATTTGGAGGGTGAGTCGGCTCGGCTGCCGACCATGCTGCTCCCGGGATGGCACCGACCGCGAACTCTCCCCGTTGGCGTCGCGCAATGCGCGCGGCCCTGCAAGGAGGTCATCATGGGTGCTCCCAAGACCGGTAACGTAAGGAACGTGGTGCTCGTAGGCCAAGGCGGGGTGGGCAAGACTTCACTCGCCGAAGCCATGCTCCACCTTTCCGGCAAGACCGCCCGCCTGGGCGGCCACGACGGCACCAAGCCTACGCTCGACTATGACCCTGAAGAGGTCAAGCGTTCATTCTCCATCTCGACGACCATCGCGCCGATCGACTGGAAGGGCGCGCGCATCAATGTGCTCGATGCCCCGTGCTACCCCGATTTTATCGGCGACGCCTTTGCCGCGATGAGCGTCTGCGAGACGGCTCTGTTTGTGGTCGACGCCGAGGCCGGCCCGCAGCCTACGACGGTTAAGCTCTGGTATGCCGCCGAGGACCTGCGCCTGGCGCGTGCGGTGTTCGTAAACCGCCTGTCGCGCTCCGAAGCCAGCTTTGCGACCACGATGGACCTGCTGCAGGAGCGCTTTGGCACGCGCCTGGGCGCCGTGACCCTTCCCTGGGGCGAGGGCGAGGACTTTGACGGCATCATCGACCTGGTGCGCATGAAGGCGCGCCATTGCAACGGCACCGAAGCCGTTGAGTCGGAGATTCCCGAGGAGTATCGTGCCCAGGCCGAGGAAGCCCATGACCATCTGTGCGAGTTGGTGGCCGAGGCCGACGACGAGCTGATGATGAAGTACCTGGAAGGCGAGGAGACGCTGACGCAGGAGGAACTTGAAGGCCTGCTGTCGAAGGCGATCGCCGAGCGCATCTTTGTGCCGGTCTTTGCGGGCGATTGCATTAAGGAGCAGGGCGTCAACTCGCTGATGGACGACATCGCAACGTACTTCCCGGCGCCGACCGACTACGGCGAGATGCCGCTTATCGACGGCGATTCGCTTAAGATCTCGAGTGACGATGATCGTCCGGTGGCGTTTGTGTTTAAGACGCTGGCCGATCCGCAGCAGGGTCGCATCAGCTTTATCAAGGTGCTGACGGGCACGCTTGAGCCGGGCCTTGAGCTGATCAACGCGCGTACCCGCAAGAGCGACCGTCTGGCTCACCTGTATGTGATGTGCGGCCGCGACATGACCGAGGTCGGTCACGCCTATGCCGGCGACATTATCGTGGCGCCCAAGTTGGCGGCCGAGACGGGTGACACGCTCTCCATTACCGGCAAGGTCGAGGCTGCGGCGTTTAAGTTCCCCAACTCGCAGTATCGCATCGCTATTGAGGCCGAGAATCGCGGGGACGAAGAGAAGCTCTACACGTTTATCGAGAAGGCCTGCAAGGCCGATCCGACCATGAGCATCGACCGCGACGAGGAGACCGGCCAGACCATTATCTCCGCCGTTGGTGAGGCGCAGGTTTCGGTGCTGCTCAACCGTCTGGAGGACCGCACCAAGGTCGCTGCCAAGAGCGTGCCGATCCGCATCCCGTATCGCGAGACCATCCGCCGCACGGCGAGCGCTCAGGGCCGCCACAAGAAGCAGACCGGCGGCGCCGGTCAGTACGGCGACTGCTGGCTGCGCGTGGAGCCGCTCATTGGGCCCGACGGCACGAGCGACGGCTATGAGTTTGTTGACGAGGTCGTGGGCGGCCGCATCCCGCGCTCGCTCATCCCCGCCGTGGACAAGGGTGTCCAGGAGACCATGAAGGACGGCATCATCGCTGGCTACCCGCTCACGGGCATTCGCGTGGCTGTGTACGACGGCTCGTATCACAGCGTCGACTCCAACGAGATGGCGTTCCGCGCGGCGGCTCGCATCGGCCTGCGCAAGGCGTGTGCCGATGCCGACCCGGTGGTGCTGGAGCCCATCGAGGAAATTACGGTGACTATCCCCGAGAGCTATGCCGGCGCCGTGATGGGCGACATCTCGGCCTCGCGCGGTCGCGTGACGGGTATGGAGACCGACGAGCGCGGCGATACCGTGGTCATTGCCCAGGCCCCGCTGGCCGAGCTGACGGATTACTCGACGCGTCTGCGCTCTATTACGCGCGGCACGGGCGACTTTACCATGGAGCCCGCAGGCTATGAGCAGGTGCCTTATGACGTGCAGGCCAAGCTGGTCGAGCGCTATGAGGAGGGCCGCGCTAAGTAGCGTGTGGCTTTGTCTGCAATGTAGGTGCTGACGAAAAGGCCGCCCTGGGTAACCGGGGCGGCCTTATTTGATCCCTTGGGGACGGAGGAAAACGGATCATTTTTTGGGTTACGGGCGGCGCGGTCGGCACTAGTCTCCGGATGCCTGGTTGCGGCCGGTGGCGTAGTCGATCTGCACGTGCGGCTGCAGGTTGTAGCAGTACACGTGGAAGCACAGGGTTTTGCCGTGGTCTTCGATCGATTGTGCTTCCAGACGAATGCCACGACAGACGAGCTCCTCCTCGTTGTACATAGGCGTGACGCGATAGAGCACGTGGTTGCCCGTGTCGCGGACGTAGTCGAGGATCTGCTCTTCAAACGGCAGCATGCCCGTCTCGTTGAGATAGCGCGTGCCGGTGAGGAGATTCTTGCGGTTGGCGTTTTCGCCGCAGAGTGACCAGGCGATGAGGTGGCAGCGGTTGTAGAGGCTCTGGCCTGGAATAAAGTCGTAGCGCTGCTGGTGCCAACCGGCAGGATGGATACGCGAGATATCGCCGCGCTTGCCCTGACCGAGCGATTCGGGGCCCACGCAGGCGAGCGCCTTGCGAGTGCGGCCCAGGCTGTCGAGCTTGGAGAATTTCTTAAAGCAGCCCTCTTCGGTGGCACGATCGTATTCATCGAGTGTGAATGACGGCGTGCCGAGCGGATGCGTGCCGTCGGCGCGGAGGGCAACGTAGGGGTTGCCGGCGTAGTCGGGAATGCTGCTGAGATATACACCGCGGGCGCGGTTGAGGTCGGGGTTTTCGACCTCGTCGATGGGGGTGGCGACGCTGTCCGCGGAAGCGTCATCGGTGTCGCTTGCGGCGGAATCGGGGCCATCGCCGGAGTCCTCGGAGCTCGCTGTTCCCGATTCGAGCCGGGCGACCAAGTCCGCTTCGTCGTCGGTACGGCTGGGACTCTCGTTTTGCTTCTCGGCCAGAGCCGCTGCCTGCTCATCGCTTTGCGGTGATAACAGCTTGGGCGCTCCGTCGAGCGACCCTGTGAACAGCGCAAACCCCAGCACCACGGCGGTGCCGATGGAAAGTGCTTGCTTGTAGGCGGACTTGCGCAACATGGGGGCTCCTGGATGGACGGTTGGGAATCTACTAGTCTAGCAGGAGCCGGCAGAGGCCGTTCTGTCGAACAAATACTTAAGATTTGGGACAAACGCTACTGGTTCATTTGCTTCATATTTGACGTATGGCTAGATCGAGGTGGAGTCGAGCCAGTTGAGCTTGCACTCGAGAATGCGCTGCTCGCCGGGTTGGCTGCTGCCATCAAGCAAGGCGAGCAGCATCTCGGCCGCCTCCCTGCCTTCCTGGTCGACGGGCTCGATGATCGTGGAGACGGTCGGCGTGGTGAGGTTGGTCCAGTCTTCGCAGTTGAGTCCCAAAAGACCTATTTGCTGCGGAAGTAGATGGGCCATGGGTTGGAGGGCCTTGTAGACACGGGGAAGCGCCCATTGGTTTTGTACGAAGATGAGCGTGCGCTTGGCGGGGTTGAACTTGTATTTAAAGTAGTCGGTAAGCTCGTTGATTGACGGCTTGTTGTGATCGATGGGGATGGCTTTGTAGGGCTGCCCATTCGCGGCCAATGCCTCGGCATATCCCTGAAAACGTTCCATGCGAGTGCGCATTTCGGTCATGTTGGCGGCGATGGAAAAGAAGTCTTCGTAGCCGGCGTCGAGAAGCGCCTGCGTGGCATTGTACACGCCGTCGTAGAGGTTGGTTTTGATCCAGCTGGTGCCTGGGCTGTAGATGGCCGCGTCAAAAAAGACGACGGGCTTGCCGGCGCGCTTGATGCGGTCGTGGACTGCCTTGAAATTTGCCGTGGGCTGGATGATAAAACCATCGACGCCCAGTGAGAGCATTTTGTCGACATACATGAGCTCGGTCTCGGGGTTAAAGTTGCTCGTGCAAACGACCGTCTGGTAGCCCGCGGGGAGCATGACCTGCTCCATGCCGTTGAGGACGAGGCCCGCCCATTTGTTGGTGTTATCCAAGATGATGATGGCGATGACGTGGGTCTGCTTGCCGGTGAGCGTTTGCGCTTGGGCGTTGGGAACGTATCCGAGTTCCTTGATGACGCGCGCAATCTTTGCCTGCGTCTTCTCGCTAAGCTTTTCTCGTTTGTCGTTGAGGTAATACGAGACGCTTGCCGTCGAGGTTCCCGCCTCTCGAGCGACGTCTGCGATCGTAACGCGCTGTTTTGCCACAGCGACTCCTTCCGACAGATGAGCATTTTCCAACATGATGACTTTGAGTCTTGGTGAGGGATGCGCTTTGGTGAGCGACTTTTTCCTTTCATATGAGTATGCAACAAATGCGGTATATGGGTGGAGTCGAAATTTGTGACCGGCATGCGCATCTGCCGTCTACCGAGAAAATCAAATACTTCTTGACTTTTGAAATCGATGGTAAAATCGCAGGATTCATTTTTGGTTAAACGCATAACCAAATAGCGTAATCAATGCTCTGACCTGCGCGTTTACCGAAATAAACTGGCATTAAGAAAAACGAGCACCTATATTGGTCTTGTCGAAAAGACAGCAAGTCCAAACGGCAGGGGATGCTCCGGAGGCCTCCGCAAACGGTGTCTTGCGCACGCAACTCTATGAAAAGAGGGAAGCAATGAAGATCGTAGGCGTTGCCGCCTGTACCGTGGGTATCGCCCACACGTATATGGCCCAGAAGGCGATTCAGGATGAATGCGCCGCTCGTGGCATCGAGTGCAAAGTCGAGGCTCAGGGTGGTCTGGGTATCGAGAATGAGCTCACGCAGGAAGACGTTGATTGCGCCGACCTGGTGCTCGAGTCCGTCGACGTGGGTGTCGAGAACGAGGACCGTTTTGAGCAGAAGATGGCCGAGGGCAAGTTCCTCAAGGTCGGCACCTCGGATGTAATCGCCGATCCGGTAAAGATTATCGACCAGGCTGTCGAGATCATCAAGGCGACGGGCGGTGCCGTTGACGCGTCCAAGGCCGAGGCCAAGGCAGAGAAGAAGGCCGTCTCCGCTGCCCCGCAGGCCCCGACACCGGCGTCCAAGCAGTCCATCTTTGCCGACCCTGGCAAGACGCTGCTCAATGCATTCAATACCGGCGTTTCCTATTTTATCCCCATCGTCGTTATCGGTGGCGTGTTCCTCGCCTTCTCGTTGGCATCCGGTACTGCCGGTGCTAGCGGCATGGAGGTCACCAACCCGTTGATGGTGAGCCTTAACACTATCGGCATGGCCGGCATCTCTATGATGATTCCGGTGCTTGCGGCATACATCGCCTACTCGATGGCCGGTAAGCCCGCACTTGCCCCCGGCTTCGTCCTGGGCTACTTGGTTAACAACGCCGTCGTCACCCCGAGCGGCAACAGCGTTTCGACCGGCTTCTTGGGCGCCATGATCATGGCTGTCATCTGCGGTTACTTTGTCCGCTGGATGAAGACCTGGAAGGTCAACAACACCATCCAGACCATCATGCCCATTCTGATCATCCCGATTCTGACCTCGCTCGTCCTGGGCATGGCTTACATCTACATCCTGGCCACGCCGCTTGGCTTTGTGATGGATTGGCTCACCAGCGTGCTCGGCAGCCTGCAGGGCGGCTCCGCCGTCGTCCTGGGCCTGGTCATTGGCGTTATGACCGCTTTCGATATGGGTGGCCCCATCAACAAGACCGCTTCGACCTTTACCATGGCCATCATGGCCTCCGGCATCTACGGCCCCAACGGTATGTTCCGCGTCGCCGTCGCCATTCCCCCGATTGCTTGCGGCCTCGCTGCGCTCATCGCCAAGAACAAGTTCGATGACGCTGACCGTCAGATGGGCATCTCTGCGCTGTTCATGGGCTGCATCGGTATTACCGAGGGCGCTATTCCCTTCGCGGTCAAGGATCTTGGCCACACCCTGCCCGGCATTTGCATCGGCTCTGCCGTGGGCGCGGCGCTTGCCGCCTTCCAGGGCATCGACTGCTATGTTCCGCATGGTGGCTTTATTGTCGCCCTGGCTACCAACAACGTCGCGCTGTTCTGCCTGGACATCGTGATTGGCTCCTTGGTCGCCGCTGCAATCCTGATTGCCATGAAGCCCACGCTCGATAAGCAGGCCAAGTAAACCTTTAAGGACTCCGGTTGTGCGGAGGGATGGATTTGACTCCGCACAACCGCCCCTACACAACAAAATCCATCCGCACTGATAGGGCCCACATCTGGGTCCCAGGGAACTTTTGTCAAAAATCCTCTGGAGAAGGAGAACAAAATGTCCAACCTCACCATCCGCCAGGCCGTTCAGGGCATGCTCAAGCTGCAGGACAGCGGCGATCACGCAACCATGGTCGGCATTGGCCCCATGAGCCCCAACCTGATTCAGGCCGTGTTCGAGCTTGCCAAGGACGAGGATTTCCCGCCCATGTTTATCGCTAGCCGCAACCAGGTCGATATGGACGAGATGGGCGCCGGCTACGTCAACGGTTGGGACCAGACGCGCTTTGCCGCCGACATTAAGAAGGTTGCCGACGAGGTGGGCTATACCGGTCCGTACTACCTGTGCCGCGATCACGGCGGTCCGTGGCAGCGCGACGAGGAGCGTAACGCCCACCTGCCCGAGGACGAGGCCATGGAGCTCGCCCGCAAGTCCTTTGTCGCCGACATGGAGGCAGGCTTTGACCTGCTGATGGTCGACCCCACCAAGGACCCCTATCAGATCGGCAAGGTTATTCCGCTCGACGTGGTGCTTCGCCGCACGATCGATCTTATCGACTATCTTGAGCAGTACCGTCGCGAGCATAACCTGCCCGAGGTTGCCTATGAGGTCGGTACCGAGGAGACCAATGGCGGCCTGACCTCCACCGACAAGTACGAGGAGTTCATTTCTCAGCTGCAGCCCGAGCTCGAGAAGCGCGGCTGCCCCATGCCCACCTTTATCGTCGGCCAGACCGGTACGCTCACCCGTTGGACCGAGCAGGTCGGTCATTACAACTTTAAGAATGCCCGCGAGCTCGCCGACATGGCCAAGCGCTACGGCGTGGGCCTGAAGGAGCACAACGCCGACTACCTGGACGACGCGACGCTGCTCGAGCACATCCCGGCACACGTGACCGCTTCCAATGTCGCCCCTCAGTACGGCACCGAGGAGACCCGCGCTTACCTCAAGCTCTGCGCTACCGAGCAGATTCTGGTCGACAACGGCCTGTGCGACGATCCCTCCGATCTGTATCACACGCTGCTGGTCAAGGCCATCAAGACCGAGCGCTGGCGCAAGTGGATGACCGGCGACGATGTCAACCTGCAGGTTGACGACATTCTGGCCGACGACGAGCTCAGCCTGAAGATTCTGGATGTCTCCGGCCACTACGCGTTCAACGATCCCGAGGTCAAGGAGCAGGTCGAGAAGCTCTATCGCAACCTCGCTGCCCAGGACATTGACGGCAAGCGCTTTGTGATCGAGCACATCAAGCGCCCGATCAAGCAGTACGTCGTCGGTCTTAACCTCAAGGGCGTCACGAGCCGCATCGAGAAGGCTCTCTAAGTAGCTTTTCCTACACGACGCCGGGCCTGGGGCATGTCCCAGCTGCAGGCCCGGCACATAGGACAAAGGGACATCCCCTTTGTCCTTTTTTTGAGTTTTGGATTCCTTAGAAGGAGTTTGCACCATGAAGTTCTTTATCGATACCGCCAACCTTGACGAGATCGCCGAGGCCAAGAGCTGGGGCTGCCTTGCCGGCGTCACCACCAACCCGTCCCTGTACGCCAAGACCGGCGGCAAGCTCGCCGACTTTGAGCCCCATATGCTCAAGATTGCCGAGCTCTGCGAGGGCCTGCCCGTGTCTGCTGAGTCCACCGCGACCACTGCCGAGGGCATGATCGAGGAGGGCAAGCGTCTTGCCGCCCTGGCTCCCAACATTGTGGTCAAGCTTCCCGTGTGCGAGGCCGGCCTCGCCGCCTGCCGCGCCCTGGCCGATGCGGGCGTGCGCGTCAACATGACGCTTGTTTTCTCGCCGACGCAGGCCCTCATGGCCGCCAACGCCGGTGCCCGCTACATCAGCCCGTTTGTCGGCCGCTTTGACGACATCGCCGAGGACGGCATCTCGCAGCTCGACAATGTCGTGACATGCATCAAGAACTATGACTGGACCGGCAAGAACGTTGACGACACCGTCGAGATCATCACCGCTTCGGTCCGCACGCCCAACCACGTGACCCAGGCGGCTCTTCTTGGTGCCGACATCGCGACCGTGCCCATGGCCGCTCTCAAGAAGTGCCTGCATCACCCGCTGACCGACCAGGGCCTCGCCTCTTTTGAGGCTGACTGGCAGAAGGTCGTCGCTCAGGCTTAACGACCGGGTTGCCCTCGGCATCGCGCCATCCGGTGCCGGGGTTGTTCTCAAGAGAGGAATTCGTATGACCAACCAGGAGCTGGCGAAGGTCGCCAATGAGGTCAGGAAGGGTGTCGTGACTGCGGTTCACGCGGCCAAGTCGGGACATCCGGGTGGATCGCTCGGTGCAGCCGACATCATGACGTATCTGTACTTTGAGGAAATGAATATCGATCCTGCCGACCCTCACAAGGCCGATCGCGACCGCTTTGTGCTCTCCAAGGGTCACGCGGCGCCGGGCCTGTATTCGGTGTTGGCAAATCGCGGCTATTTTCCCGTCGAAGAGCTCGAGACGCTCCGCCATATTGGCAGCCGACTGCAGGGCCATCCCAACATGAACGACACTCCGGGCGTTGACATGTCCACCGGTTCGCTCGGCCAGGGCAT
>CALJCO010000063.1 GCA_938023905.1 uncultured Collinsella sp.
AGAATGTACTCTTCGTTGATGTTGCGGAGCTTGAGCTCGGCAACAAACTCGGCCTGGGTCTCGTCGATGTCGAAACCCTTCATAAGGTTGGGCACGACCTCGGCCTCGAGCTTAGTGCCGCGGATGATGGCGATGGCCTTGTCGATGTCGAGCAGAATTGCCTCGAGGCCGTGCAGCAGGTGCAGACGCTCGGACTTTTTGCCCAGGTCAAAGTTAATGCGGCGACGCGTGGACTCAATACGCCACTTGACCCACTCGTGCAGGATCTGGCGCACGCCCATAACGCGGGGATAGCCGTCGACCAGCACGTTAAAGTTGCACGAGAACGAATCCTGCAGCGTGGTCGAGCGATAGAGCTTCGCCATGAGCTTGTCGGGGTCGACACCGCGCTTAAGGTCGATGGCGATGCGCAGACCCGAGAGGTCGGTCTCGTCGCGGATGTCGGCAATCTCCTTGACCTTGCCCTCTTTGGAGAGCTTGACGATGCGCTCGATGATGACATCGGTTTTGGTGGTGTAGGGGATCTCGTAGACCTCGATGATGCGCTCTTCGGGAATCCAGCGCCAGCGGGAGCGGATCTGGAAGCTGCCAAGGCCGGTCTCGATTATCTTTTCCATCTCCTCGCGGCGGTAGATAATTTCGCCGCCGGTCGAGAAGTCGGGCATGGGCATGTATTCGAGCAGGTCGCAGTCGGGATCCTGCAGGTAATGCATTGTGGCGGTACAGACCTCGTTGAGGTTGAAACCGCAGATATCGGATGCCATGGCGACGCCGATGCCCTTGTTGGCCGAGACGAGGATGTTGGGGAACGTGGTGGGCAGCAGGCGTGGCTCCTTCATGGCGCCGTCGTAGCTGTCGACGAAGTCGACCGGGTCCTTGTCGATGTCCTTGAAGATCTCGGCGCTAATGGGGGAGAGCTTGGCCTCGGTATAGCGCGAGGCGGCGTAGCTCAGGTCGCCCGAATAGTACTTGCCAAAGTTGCCCTTCGACTCAACGAAGGGGGCGAGCAACGCCTCGTTGCCGGTGGCCAGGCGCACCATCGTCTCGTAGATCGCGGCGTCGCCGTGCGGGTTGAGCTTCATGGTCTGACCCACGATGTTGGCGCTCTTCTGGCGCTCGCCCTTGAGCAGACCCATCTTGTACATAGTGTAGAGCAGCTTGCGATGCGAGGGCTTAAAGCCGTCGATCTCGGGGAATGCACGCGAGACGTTGACGCTCATGGCGTAGGGCATGTAGTTGACCTCGAGCGTCTGCGTGATTGGCTGATCGGTGACCTCGGAGTGCAGGCCGATGACGTTCTCGGCGTTGACCTGCTTTTTCTTTGGCTGGTTCTTCGTCTTCTTCTTTGCCACGATTTCCTCTTGAACTTCTTATGGGCCGTCGTTATCGATGTGCTGCTATTGCAGGTCCAGCTGGTCCAGGTATTCCTTGCCGTGCTCGGAGATATGGCGCTTGCGGCCTGCCTCGTCGTTGCCCAGCAACAGGTTGAACATGGTTTCCATCTTGGTGACGTCCTCGGGCTCCACCTTGATCAGGCGACGCGTCTCGGGGTTCATGGTGGTGAGCCACATCATGTCCGGATCGTTCTCACCAAGACCCTTGGAGCGGTTGATCGAGCACTTCTGGTCGCCGATCTCCTTAAGAATGCCGTTCTTCTCGAGTTCGGTGTAGGCAAAGTAGGTCTTCTCTTTGCAGTTGATCTCGTAGAGCGGTGACTCGGCGATATACACGTAGCCCTCGTCGATAAGCGTGGGCACCAGGCGGTAGAGCATGGTGAGCACGAGCGTGCGGATGTGATAACCGTCGACGTCGGCGTCCGTACAGATGATGACCTTGTTCCAGTTGAGGTTGTCCAGGTCGAAGGCACCAAGGTTCTTGATGCGCTTGTCCTTGATCTCCACACCGCAGCCCAGCACGCGCATGAGGTCCATGATGATGTCGGACTTAAAGATGCGCGGGTAGTCCTCTTTCAGACAGTTGAGGATCTTGCCTCGGACGGGCATAACACCCTGGAACTCGGCATCGCGCGAGGTGCGGATGGCGCCTGCTGCCGAGTCGCCCTCTACGATGTAGATCTCGCGACGGCTCTTGTCCTTGGAGCGGCAGTCGATGAACTTCTGCACGCGGTTGGCCATGTCGGTCTTCTGCTGCAGATTGGTCTTGATGCTCTGGCGCGTCTTCTCGGCGTTCTCGCGCGAGCGCTTGTTGATGAGCACCTGCTCCACGATCTTGTTGGCAGCGTCTTTGTTCTCGATCAAGTAGGTCGAGAGGCGCTCCTTAAAGAAGGCGGTCATGGCCTGCTGGATAAAGCGGTTATTGATAGCCTTCTTGGTCTGGTTTTCGTAGGACGTCTGGGTGGAGAAGCAGTTGGTCACCAGTACCAGGCAGTCCTGGACGTCTTGCCACTTAATGCCGGTCTCGTTTTTGTTGTACTTGCCCTGTTGCTTAATATAGGCATCGATGGCGCTGGTCAGAGCGCTGCGCGCGGCCTTCTCGGGCGAGCCGCCGTTCTCGAGCCACGATGAGTTGTGGTAATACTCCTGCATCATGAAGGTGCGCGAGAAGCACATGCACGCGGTGATCTTTACGTTGTAGTCGGGCAGGTCCTCGCGATCGCGACCGCGGCGGTCGGCCTCGATAAAGAAGGGTTCGGTAAGGTAGTCGGTACCGACCTTCTCGAGCACGTAGTCCTCGATACCCTTGGGGTAGCAAAAATCCTCTTCGGAAAACTCGCCGTTGTCGTCCTCGATGCGCAGGCGGAAGGTCACGTTGGCGTTGACCACGGCCTGGCGGCGCATGGTCTCGCGATACCAGTCGTGGGGAATGCTGATCGAGGTAAAGACCTCAAGATCGGGGCGCCACTTGATGGTGGTGCCGGTGCGGTCCTCGTCGCTGGGCTCAATCTCGAGTGCCTTCTTTTTGGCGCCGACGACCTTGCCTTTCTTAAAGTGCAGAGAGTACTTGTTACCGTCGCGCCAAACGGTGACGTCCATGTACTCGGAAGCGTACTGGGTCGCGCACGAGCCCAGGCCGTTGGTGCCGAGCGAGAAGTCGTAGTCGCCGCCCTGGTTGTTGTTGTACTTGCCGCCGGCGTAGAGCTCGCAGAAGACGAGCTCCCAGTTAAAGCGCTTCTCGGAAGGGTTCCAGTCGAGCGGGCAGCCACGGCCGTTGTCCTCTACCTGAATGGAGCCATCGCGAAAGGCGGTAAGGGTGATGAGCTTGCCGTAGCCCTGGCGCGCCTCGTCAACGGCGTTGGACAGGATCTCGAAGGCGGCATGCGCGCAGCCGTCGAGCCCGTCAGAGCCAAAGATGACGGCGGGGCGCAGGCGTACGCGCTCCTCGTCCTTGAGCTGACGAATACTGTCGTTACCATAGTTTGCGGTGTTTTTTGCCATGCTCGCTCTCTCGGTGCTCCTTTGCTGCGTTTAAGTCATATAGATAGTCAAGGTAGCATAGCCCGGCCCATAGGCGATTCCAACCAACACGAAATCCATCGAACAATCGTTCGGAGTCGGGCACCTTTGGCTTCTGCGGTCATTCCCTGCGCGGTGTGGTGCTCGTGTTAAAACCGTGGCTTATCGGCTGGGAGAATTGCCGCATCAAGACTGCATGTTGTTTGAGGGGGCGCAATGACCGAGAAAGAGAAGATGGAGCGCGGTGAGTGGCATGATGCCAACTTTGACGAGGAGCTCCTGGCGCAACGCGCGAAGGCGGAGGCGCTCTGCTATGACTTTAATATGGCAAAACCTGGAAGCGACGCACAGCTCGATGCTTTGAAGTCCTTGCTCGATACCGATCTTCCCGGGGGGCTGACGGTCCTTTCGCCTGCCTACTTTGACTACGGGAGCAAGACGACCTTTGGTGAGGGCTGTTTTGTAAACCATGGCTGCTACTTTATGGACGGCGGCTCTATCACCTTTGGTGGCAACGTGTTTATCGGGCCGTTTTGCGGCTTCTACACCGCTTCGCACCCCCTAAAGGCAAAGGACCGCAACTTGGGTCTCGAGAAGGCTCTGCCCATCGTTGTCGGCGATAACTGCTGGTTTGGCGCGAACGTGTCAGTGCTGCAGGGAGTTACCATCGGCAGCGGTTGCGTAATTGCCGCGGGCAGCGTCGTGACGGAAGACCTTCCAGACAACGTGGTGGCGGCAGGCGTCCCCGCAGTCGTCAAGAAGACCATCGAACAATAACGAAGCCCTTAAACGATAGTGCCCCACTGTCCTCGGTGGAATGCGGGGCGAGGAAGCCGAGCTCGACTCCGCTGGCGACATCTAATGCGCAATGGGCTGGCTCTGGGTATTCAGAACCAGCCCATTTTGGTGTTCGATGAGCCGGGTCGGCGTCTCTCGCAAAAGTAACTTGGAGCTAGCGAGGCTTATCCGAATTGACCTCATCGGCGGCGTCTTTTTCGAGCGCCGTGCGGCGGGCGCTGTAGGCGATGAGGCCCGCGCCTGCCGCGGCGAGTGCTGCAGCGGCTGCCGTAAGGGCAGCGTTGACATCGCCCGTGCCCGCAAGTGCGCCCGCTTTTCCGGAGCGCTTGTTATTGCCGTGGTCCTTGCCGCTGCCGGAGCTGCTTCCGCCGGAGCCGCCGCCCTCGTCAGCACCGCCGCCACTCGAGCCACCATCGCCGCCCGCTGTCATCGGGGCGTCGTGAAGTCCTGTCGTATCCGCGCTGTCGCAGACGCCGACCTGAACTTCTGAGCGCTCGCATGCCGCGTCGGGCACATGAAGCTCGTGCAATACGGCATCCAGCGCCGAGTTTGCGCCCGGTCGAATTTCCTCGAACGTTACGGGATCGAGCGCCACCAGATTACGTGCCTTCGCATACAGCGTTACGCGTTTGCCCACTTCGTCGCTCCAACTCTCGGGGATGGCGAAGCTCATGCGGAACTGTGCCGTGCAACCCGGTGCCAGCACGGCGTTGCCGTTGTCGGCTACCAGCGGGTGCGTTGCAAAACGTGTGCCCAGCGTTTCGAGTGCGTACTTCACGTGTGCCATGTCGTTGGCCGAAGCGTCCTCGGCAAGCTCTGGATCGTAGATCGATGCCATGCGTGCGTTCGCTCCGAATCCGATGGATGCGCTGGAGAACGGCTGACTGGAGTCCTCTCGGTACAGATCGATCGTGCCGGCGGTCAGCAAGGTGTTGCCGTCGTTTCGCACCGTGACCATGAAGGATTCGCCTGCTGCTCCGGGTACCACCGCGCCCGAGGTAGCGACCGCGCCCGTCGGAGTGGCACACGCCGCCAAGGGCACTTCGATGCCGTGCAGCTCTGCCTTGCTCTGCTCGGCACTCACAATGTGCGTGGCGAGCGCGGAGAGCATGCCTCCCGACGTCAAAAATGTCGTTATCTGATCGACGGGATGGTCCAGCTCGCACATCACGAACGGCTCCGTGAACAGATCGCCTGCCAAGGTGCTGGCGAAGATGCGGAAGTGCTTGCCCATCACTGCTACCGGGTTGCCTTCTTCGTCGTAGGTTTGTCCCACCTTGCCATCGGTGTTCTCTACATAGAGCACGCACCTGCCGTTGTTGCTTACGCTAAACGATGCCGGGCCACAGCCTGCGGCACCCACGGGCTGCGTTGCAAATGCCGATGCGCCTCGCGTCCAAGTAATATGCTGCAGTTGCTCGTTGACGGTTGCCAAAAAGCCCGAATGTTGTGGCCACGGCACCGCGTGGGGTACTGTGGCATCTGGCGACATAACGCCCCAGCCCGCAATGGACTGGCCGATCACGGCGTACGATGCGCAGCCGCAACCGTCTGCGGTCTCGTACGCAACGGGCACCACCATTTTGCCGTCGATATTCTCGGGCGCGCCCAGCTCGATACTCGACGGTGCTTGCGGAAAGCGGAGGACCTGACGGAACGTGAGGCTGTCGCCCGAAACGTCCGACCACAGGGTGAAACATTCCAGCGCAACCTCAGCCTCGCTGCTGAGCGCCTTTTCTGCGGTGGTTCCGCGGCGGTGGAGGTAGACACCCGACAGACGTCCGTCGACCAGCGTCTTGCCCACCGTGATACGCGGGCACTGCAGGCAATGGTAGCCATCCTCCTGAAGGCGGCCGCGCGAGATGCTGCGCCACGACGTGTGCGATGTCACGCGAACTCCGTCGTTGCTTATGCGCAGGCGCACAACGGACAGTATGCCGGATGTGCTCGCCGTATCGAAAAGGGTGCTGTCGCCGGCGGGGCGCTCGCCCGAGACCAGCAGCACGTAGGCGTCCTGGTTTCCTCTTCCGTCCGTATATTCCACCACGTCGAAGTCGTAATCGTATATGCCGTCGCGCTCCACGTCGCCCTCGCCAAACCCAAGGGGGAAGTCCACGGGCATGGGGGCAGACCACGTGCCGTTTGCCTTTGTGTGCACCACCAGGCGCGAGCGGCCATTGTCGCCGTAGCGCACCGAGGCGATGCGGAACAGGCATTCTGCGCCGGCAATCATTGCCAGCTTCATGTGAGCTTCGCTGAGCACGCCGGAAAACAGCACGCTGTCACTCGAGGGTTTGATACCGCCACGCTCGTCCTCCGACACGCCGGCAGAATTGGCGTTGGGGTCCGCAACGGCGTTCGTCGCCTGCCTGATATAGGCGTACTTATACATTGGCGCGGCGTTTTCGTCGTTCTCTATCAGTGCATGGACGAAATGCTCGATCTGTCCCGTGTCGTCGCTCTCCGCGTCTGCCTCGAGCTCAATGCGCGTGACCGCTTGATCCCAATCGCGCACGACAGGCGCAACGTTTGCGGCAGTGGCATTAACCTCGGCGCGTGCGAGCAGCTCGGCGTTGGTGACGATGGTGGCCGATGCGATAAATTGCGGCACGCCGCCCGCCTTGATGTCGCCGGGCGTGCCGAAGCAGGCATCCAGCGTGTAAGGCGTATCTCCGCCCAATGCGAGTTCAGAGCGCTGGAGTACATACTGGTCGCCGTTGTTCACCGACATATTCCACGAATCGATGAGTGTGGGCCACGATCCCGACCAAGCTTTGGTGGTCCACTTGAACATGACGAACTGGAGTATCACATCGACATCGACGTCTGCACCTACGCGCAGTCGCGGAAGCTGGTGTCCATCTGCCTTCTCGTACCCAATGAACAGCGTGAGGGATGCGGCGCCGCGCACGGCAGACGAAGCGACGCCTGCAACGCCGGCGCCAAAGGTGACGGCAAGCCCGATCTGGATGGTGAACGAGCCCGACGTGTTTGAATAGTCGAGCGAAATGTTTTTAAAAAACGCCGCGCCGCTGCCGTGCGTGTGGGCACCCACGGCGAGCGCCAGCTTCGCCAGCACCCAGGGGTTGATGTTTAGGAAAAAGGGCACCGGTCCCAAGGTGAACTGTTCGGTCCAGTTGAGGTCGGTTCTTACCTGGAAGAGGGCCTTAATATTGCCATATGCGGGATCGTTGTTGTCGCCCCAGGTTTTGCCCACCCAGTCGTAGGCGAGCGAGCCGTACAGCTGTGTGGCGATATCCATCGTGAACAGCGGCGTGCAATGGTGGCGAAGGAGTTTGGTGTTCCTTGGATCGGTACCCGAACCGGCACTCATGCTCTTGTACTGATTCCACTTCCCCTCCATCTCGTCGAGGTAGCGGTTTGCCTGCTTGGCGCCCGACTCACGCGGCGACTTCTTCCAGTACTCCGGATCCGGATTGCCCGAATCGTTCATATAGCTGGCTGGTTTGTATCCTCCGCCAAACAGCACGTATCCAGCAAACGAGAAATCGAAGAGGATCGGAAATGTGGGCATCCAGCACGTGAACTTATTACCACCGATGCCGGGAAACGATGCGGGGAAATCAAACGGAGTGATCTCTTGGTCCATAGTGGTGGGGACGATAGTGGTCGATCCGGATTCCGCCTTTGCCGCCGGCGCGGTAACAACGGCCATGGGGGAGGAGAGCGTGTAGGTTTTGCCCTGATAGTCGAGGACAAAGCGCAGCTTGCACCCTTCTTCCAGAAGGCCCGATGCCGCATCGAGGAACTTGTCTTCGAGTGTGAACGTCGCCAGATTATCCGCACCCGATGCGCTGGCCTTGATCTGGCCGATCTGCGTGACGGTTTCGGGTGAGCTGCCCGCGGCAGGCGTCACTTTGTTGATGCGCAGCGTTGCCTGTCCACCCTGTGGCAGATGTGCCTGCACGGTAAAGGCGTGCGTATCGGGCTGCTCGTTTGCCGTGTCGTTCTTCGGCAATGCCATGAACGTGGCTTCAGCGTATTGGATGTCCCATTCGTCGAATGTGAGCTGGCGAAAGTACGGCTCGCCATCGGAGAGCGGACGTGTGGGGGCGGTAATGGCGGGGCCGCCCTGGATACGCGCAAGGGGAATCTCGACATCGCGGTAGCCCGCCATGCTAATGGAGATGCCGCCGTTAAAGTCGTACGCGTCGAGAAGCGTCGCCTCGTCTACGTAGCCTTCCGAAAGCGGCGCGACCTCAAAGATGGCCGTGCCTTCGTCATCGGTAGTGGCGGTGAGCTGCTTGCCTGCGGCATAGCGCGACGTGAGCGTGACCTGCGCTGCCTTGATGGGCATATTCTTGTTGGCGACGTCGACCACGACCACACCGAACATGGTGCGCGAGAGAACGAGCACCCTGAAGGGGTCTTTTTCATCGGCATAGGCTTCGGTGGGTGCGAACGGCAATATGAAGGCGTTTTCGCTTCCCGGCACGCGCGGCAACATAATGCTCGCTAACGAGGACGCTCCGGCGACAAGTAACGAACGGCGATCAAGCATCTTGGGCTCCCATCCCGCAAATATCGGTGGAAATAATCCAATTTTGCGAGAAGGTGCCCCGTGGCGGTAGTGCCATTCAAGGGTCAAAATGTCCAAATTGATCGAGCGAAGCGCCGGGTTCCGGAACGCGTTCGATGCACTTGGCAGCCCGGTCGCTAACGCAACATATGCGCGACCAGCTCGGCGCGTGTGCCGATGCCAAGCTTTGCGTATACGCCGGATAGGCGGTTTTTGACGGTGCCCGGCGATACTCCCATATGGCGTGCGATTTCGGCGTTGGTTCACCCACGACAGGCGAGCATGGCCATGGTGAATTCCGTGGTCGTTAGATCGTCGGCCACGTCCTCGCCCGAATCGGGGTTGTGGATGCGCCGCCAGCCGTAGCTGAATCGATACGTAATCTCGATGATGCGTGCGAAATCGTCAGGGTATTGCGATTTTAGGCATGCCTCGATGAGTCCCTGCAAAAGGCCATGGTGCTCGCCGATGAGTTCGATAAGGCCGTCGGGACGCGCAATGTTCCAAGCAACTCCGAAGTGTGCCTTTGCGGCGTCGATGTCCTTGAGGCTCATGCATGCCATGGAAGCTGCCAGGTGCAGGAACAGTTCCGAGATCGGATAGCTTCCCTGTTTCATGATCAGGGCGTTTTCCGCCATGCCCAGACTGCGGCCATATTCGCCGCGCAGGTACAGGGCATGCGCCATCACGTAGCTGGCGAACAGGCGCAGGCCTTCGGGCAGATGCGCCGCAAGCGGATAAAACTCTTCGGCAGAATACGGGGAAGGCAGGTGCAGCAGGACGCTTGCGGCCGAGGCGAACAGGATATGCGTGGCGTGGATGGCGGGCGATTCCTCGCCGGCCGGCGTATCGAGGATGCCCGCAAGGCAACGGCGGGCATCGGCGATACGGTTGAGCGACAGGCTGGCATATCCGCAGATAAAGCATGCGGAATAGCGTAGCGCGGGATCGGTGGCGTCAAGATAGGGGCGCGCCGTCTTGGCAGCGAGGGCGGCCTGTCCGCGAAAGTACAGCGCTTCTGCCGTGGCAATGGCGCGCGAATCGGGGTCGGAAATGCCTGCAACCGCAGCGTCAATCTGCCCCGGCGCAAAGGCGGTGCACATCAACGGCATGGGAACGCATGGGTAGCCATCGCAGTCCATCTTCCATCTCCCATCAGGTGGCAACACTGGCAGCAATTGTACTCCTGTTGCTCGGGACTGGAATTTGTGGGTATCGCCTACGATTGTGCCGAACGTATAAAGGAAGAGTCTATTGGCGATGCTCCCAAGGTGGCTACCGAAGTCTAGCTGACCTTGGGATATAGAAAAACTGCCGCCCCTGCAAAAAGCTCTGTCGCAGCGATGGGAAACGCATCTCGTTCTGCATATAATGAGGTCATATGACGGTGCGTCTGCATACGCGCGGCGCATTTCCATCGAATCGAGAAGGAGCTCTGCATGGATCCCAACAAGCGTCCCGACGACATGGTGCGTATCACCACTCCCGAACTTGCCCAGGTGTTCATCGATGAGCAGGTCGCTGCAATCCGCGAGCAGATCGGCGACAAGAAGGTCCTGCTGGCTCTTTCGGGCGGCGTCGACAGCTCGGTTGTCGCGGCCCTGCTCATCAAGGCCATCGGCAAGCAGCTCATTTGCGTGCATGTTAACCACGGCCTGATGCGCAAGGGCGAGAGCGAGCAGGTCGTCGACGTCTTCAAGAATCAGATGGATGCCAACCTGGTTTACGTTGACGCCACAGATCGCTTCCTGGACAAGCTCGTGGACGTCGAGGAGCCCGAGGCCAAGCGTAAGATTATCGGCGCCGAGTTCATTCGCGTGTTCGAGGAGGAGGCCCGCAAGGTTGGCGATGAGGTCAGCTTCCTCGCCCAGGGCACCATCTATCCCGACATCCTGGAGTCCCAAGACGGCGTGAAGGCTCACCACAACGTGGGCGGTCTGCCCGAGGATCTGCAGTTTGAGCTCTGCGAGCCCGTCAAACTGCTGTACAAGGACGAGGTCCGCGTCGTGGGTCGCGAGCTCGGCCTGCCCGAGAATATGGTTGAGCGCCAGCCGTTCCCCGGTCCCGGCCTGGGCGTCCGCTGCCTTGGTGCCATCACCCGCGACCGTCTTGAGGCGCTGCGCGAAGCCGACGCCATCGTGCGCGAGGAGATCGACAAGGCCGGTCTGACCATCTGGCAGTATTTTGCCGTCGTGCCCGACTTCCGCGCAACCGGTGTGCGCGAGGGCAAGCGCGCCTACGATTGGCCCTGCATCATCCGCTGCATCAACACCGTCGATGTCATGACTGCCGAGGTTCCCGAGCTCGACTGGGCGCTACTCAAGCGTATTACCGCTCGCGTCACCGCCGAGGTTCCCGGCATCTGCCGCGTGTGCTACGACCTCACGCCGAAGCCCGTTGGCACCGTTGAGTGGGAGTAAGCTTCTACTCTTTTGGGCGAATTGCATTGACGGAGAGGGGTTCCGCGCAAACGTGTGCGGGACCCCTCTCGTTTTACTGATCGGTTAATGCTGCGGATCGTTTTGGAAGGCTTGCGAGCATAGTGGTCCCGTTCTCGGAACTTGCTTCGACCTCTACAGCGCCACCGTGAAGCGCTGCAATCTCCCAAACGAGCGCGAGTCCGAGTCCTGCGCCGCCGTATGCCCTGCTGCGGGATTTATCCAGGCGAAAGAACGGTTGGAAGATGCTCTCGCGGTACTGCTTGGGTATTCCCGGGCCCTGGTCCTCGACTCGCAGGAACACGCGGCTGTTGTTGTCGCAGATGGAGACGTTGACAGTCGAGCCGGGGCGGCTGTAACGGATGGCATTTTCGACCAGGTTAAACACCAGCCGATAGAGGAGCGTGTCGCTCCCGATTACTAAAGCGTCTCCAGCACAATTGAGGGCTGTGCCCTTATTTTCGGCAAGTGGCGCAAGGTCGGTGAGGACCTCTTCGGACAAGGGACCAAGTTCAACATCGTCCTCGCAAGGAACGCTGCGCAGCTCACTCATCTCGAGCAATACCTTGGCCATTCGAGACATGCGCTCGGTTTGTTCTTGTAGCAGGCCGAGCAGCTCGGCTGTTTCGGGTTGCAAACCGGAGTGTTCGGAGATGAATAGTTCAATCTGTGCTTGCATAAGGGCGAGCGGGGTGCGCAGCTCGTGTGCGGCGTTGCCGGTAAACTGACGCTGTGCAGAGAACCCTTCGCCAAGACGGGCGATCATGTCGTTGAAAGAGGCGCTGCATCGTTGTAGCTCGGTGGGCACATCTTCATTGAGTCTGATTTCGCTTAGGTTGTCAGGTTGCACACGCTCAACCTGAGCTGCAAAAGCCCGTAGCGGTTTGAGTGCACGGCCGCTCACAAAGTATGCCAGCGCGCCGCCAAGGAGTGTGACTCCAGCCGTGATGTACCAGGCTGTCGTGCCAAAAGACTCCTGTGCGTCGTTTACGACGATCGTGACCTTGTCATCGAGGGCTGCTTTCGTTGGGTCGAACGCCTGGAGCGAATCTTCGCCGGTTGCGTTAAAGGCCGAGATGTCGCTGCCGATGGCATCCATGTAGCGCATGCCCGTATAGCCGACCAGGCAGTTCGTCAGCACGCATGCCGCACACGTGAGCAGTGCCGTCATAATCGTTATGCGCCATTGCAGCGAAAGCCCTTTCATTCGCCATCCTCCATAACGTAGCCCTCTCCAATCCGATTGCGAATCGGGTCGTATCCCAAAGCGCCGCGCAACTTTTTTCGGAGCGACGAGATGTGAACGCGGGTTGCGTTGCTAAAGCTGTTCACGGTGCTATCCCAAACGTGCTCTATAAGCTCCTCTTGGCTTACCGGTCGCCCCTGATTAAGCATCAGGTATTCCAAGATTCCCGTTTCCTTGCGTGTAAGAGATAGAGCCTCACTGTCCACGGAAGCGATGCGCGCCTTGGTGTCAAAGTTGAGCTTTCCGCAGGTTAATACTATGTCGCTTTGTGCGAAGCGCCTGAGGGTAAGGCTGCGGATCCTTGCCGCAAGTTCGTCCAGATGAAACGGCTTGGTAAGGTAATCGTTGGCGCCGGCATCGAGTCCGGCAACTTTATCGGATACTTCGCCACGTGCGGACAGAATCAGTACCTTGGTCTCGCAGTCGGTTTTCCTAAGTTCCCTGAGCACGGTCATGCCGTTGATACGGGGGAGATTGAGGTCGAGCACCACGAGGTCAAAGACTTCGACGCCCAGCAGGTCGAGCGCCTCCTGTCCATCGTGACAGCAGTCGACGCTGTACGCCAAGTTTCGCAAGCTGCGCGCGATTGCATCGCACAGTGCTCGCTCGTCTTCGACGATCAAAATACGCATAACAGTCTCCTTGCACATTCCATATCGCGCTTAACACGGATTTTATAGCCGATATGGTCCAATGGTCGCGTAACGAAAGGAGTGGTCGTGTTGTTCAAAGCGGTAAAACCCGTGGTACAGGTCGCTTTGTTGATCGTCGGAATTACCATGGTGTGCTTTGGTGTTATGCGTGGCGAGGCGGATGCCGTGCTGGCCAAAGCGATTAGGCTGTGCTTGGAGTGTATCGGAATTGGATAAAAGAGAAAACACTGCGTCGCATGTTTTGGCCCGATTTCGCGGATTCATTCAGGCGGCGGCGACGCTGGTCACCAATATTCACCTGCCAAACTTTGCCAAAGGCGGCATCTATCAGGGCGCGGGAAAAACAGTCTGCGTACCTGGGCTTAATTGCTATTCGTGCCCCGCGGCATCAGGTGCGTGTCCCATTGGGTCGTTCCAGTCGGTGGTAGGTTCATCCAAGTTCAACTTCTCCTACTACGTCACCGGTACGCTCATTTTGCTTGGCGTGCTGCTGGGACGCTTTGTATGCGGGTTTTTGTGCCCGTTTGGCTGGCTGCAGGAACTTCTACACAAGATTCCCGGCAAAAAGCTATCAACGAAAAAGCTCAAGCCGCTCACGTACATCAAGTATGCCGTGCTGCTGTTTGCCGTGGTGCTGCTGCCCGTCTTGGTGGTCAACGATGTGGGCATGGGCGACCCGTTCTTTTGCAAGTACATCTGCCCACAGGGCGTGCTCGAGGGTGCGATTCCGCTGTCCATCATGAATACGGGAATCCGCTCCGCGCTGGGAAAGCTCTTTACCTGGAAGCTCGCGATTCTCATTGCGGTTGCGGTGCTGAGCGTGTTGTTCTACCGCCCCTTCTGCAAATGGATCTGCCCCCTCGGTGCGTTTTATGCGCTCATGAACAAGGTATCCCTACTGGGGATTCAGGTTGACGCGTGCAAATGCGTCTCGTGTGGCAAGTGTTCAAGGGTTTGTCAGATGGACGTTGATGTGATCCGCGCGCCCAATCATGCCGAATGTATCCGGTGCGGAAAGTGCATCGGGGCCTGTCCCGTCGATGCCATCAGCTATCGCTATGGCCTGGATGTGTCGGCGGAAAAACTTCCCTTGACCGCCGATAAAAAGTAAACAAGCTTCGACAAAACGGAGGAATGACTATGAAGCTTTCTAAGATTGCGGCCCTGTTTATGGTGCCGGTATTGGCCTTGTGCCTTGTGGCATGTTCGGCGCCCGGTGGCAATGTGAGCGAATCTGCGAGCTCCGATCCTAAGATCGCAGAACTCACTGCGCAGAAGCCGGCCAATGCCGACGAGGCCGCCGAGCTGTATGCGAAGCTCATGCAGAAGGAGAACGAGATCTTTTCGAGTGATAACGCGCTGTGGGAAAAGGTATTCAATGCGGCAAATAAAGACTCGGCAATGATTGAGGACGGCAGCAATTACGGCGATTTCCTGCTCAAGACCATCGACGGCGCCAAGGATGAGTTCACGGCGGATGAGCTTAAGACACTCAAGGCCGGTGCACAGCAGATCAAGGAGATCGAGGATAAGCTCATGGCGCTGGAGAAGGAGTTCCCCGGATGCGGCAGCACGCCCGGCGAGGGGGAGAGCGTCGATGCCTCGACCGCAGGCATGACCAACGACGAGAGCGGGGAGACGAAGTTCCCCAGCTTTAAGGGCAAGGACCTGGACGGCAACGATGTAAACAGCGACGAGCTGTTCTCCAAGAACAAGGTCACCGTCATGAACTTCTGGTTTACCACCTGCAAGCCGTGCGTGGGAGAGCTGGGCGATCTGGAGAAGCTCAACAAGGAGCTTGCCGAGAAGGGCGGCCAGGTCGTGGGCGTTAATTCCTTTACGCTCGATGGCAACAAAGACGAGGTGGCAGACGCCAAGGACGTACTTTCCAAGAAGGGCGTGACGTACAAGAACATCTGGTTCAAGTCGGATAGCGAGGCCGGCAAGTTCACCTCCAACTTGTACTCGTTCCCGACCACCTACGTGATCGACCAGAACGGCAACATCGTGGGAGAGCCAATCATGGGCGGCATCAACTCCGCCGAGCAGCGAGAGGCGCTCAACAAGCTGATCGATCAGGCGCTTGCTAAGAGCGAGCAGTAAGTCCGAATGTGACAAAGGGACATTCCCTTTGTCACATCGTCGATGTTATGTGCGGGATGGTGCGCCATATGGCGTGCCGTCCCGTTCGTTATTTGGGGCGGTTCGTTACATTTCTCACTGGTACCGGCAGAAAACGGGGATAGAGTAGGACAAACGCGTCGAATACGAACGGCGGAGGAGAGCGGGCGGGGTGCCTGCGCAGGAGAGGTTGCCGTCCATGCTGGAGCTCAAAGGAATTTGCAAAAGGTACGTTACGCAGTCGTTTACGCAGGTGGCGCTCGACAACGTAAGCCTGGCTTTTCGCGATAACGAGTTCGTGGCCATTCTGGGTCCCTCAGGTTCGGGCAAGACCACGCTGCTCAACGTTATCGGCGGACTCGACCACTTTGATTCTGGCGACCTGCTGATCGACGGTATTTCGACCAAGGACTTTCACGATCGCGATTGGGATGCCTACCGCAACAACCGCATCGGCTTTGTGTTCCAGAGCTATAACCTCATTCCGCATCAGACCATTTTGGAAAACGTGGAGCTGGCGCTTACGCTCACGGGCGTGGGGCATGTCGAGCGTCGCCAGCGTGCGCGCGAGGCGTTGGAGAAAGTCGGCCTGGACGAGCACATTAACAAGCGTCCGAGCCAGCTTTCGGGCGGACAGATGCAGCGCGTGGCCATCGCCCGCGCCCTGATTAACGATCCCGAGATTGTGCTGGCTGACGAGCCGACCGGCGCCTTGGACTCAACGACATCCGTGCAGGTCATGGATTTGCTCAAGGACGTTGCGCGCGACCGTCTGGTCATCATGGTCACGCACAATCCCGAGCTGGCGTACCAGTACGCCACGCGCATCGTCAACCTGGCGGACGGCAAGATCACCGACGATTCCGATCCCTTTGATGTTGCCAATGCCGCGCGTCGCGAGGCTAAGCCTACGCGCAAAACCTCGATGAGCTTTGTGACAGCGCTGGGGCTTTCGGCGCGAAACCTTTTGACCAAGAAGGGCCGTACGGCTATGACGGCCTTTGCTGGTTCGATCGGCATCATCGGTATCGCGGCGATTCTGGCGCTCTCCAACGGCGTAAACGGCTACATCAAAAAGGTCGAGGAGGATACGCTCTCGAGCTACCCGCTGACGATTTCCAAGCAGGATTACGACCTGTCGTCCATGATGGGCGGACAGGGGACCACGGATGACGATACGTCCAAGAACGAGGGCTCGTCCGACGGCAGCACTGACGGCAAGGCTCGGGGAACCGATAAGATTCCTGTGGTCACGGCCGTAAAGGATATGTTTGCGAGCGTTAAGTCCAACGACATGACGAGCTTTAAGGCATGGCTCGATGCCGGTGGCGACGGCATCGATAAAGAGGTCAATGCCATCCAGTACGGCTATGGCGTGACGCCGGTTGTCTATCGTGCGGGTAAGGGTGACGAGAAGCCCGTTCGACTTGTTCCCAACGCTATGACCGAGGCCATGAGCGGCGGCGCGAGTTCGGCGGCGACGGTGAGCATGGAATCCATGGGAACCTCGGTCTTTAACGAGATGATTGACGACCAGAGCCTGCTCGACAGCCAGTACGATGTCGTCGCCGGCCATTGGCCTACGTCTGCTAACGAAGCCGTAATGGTGCTTTCGAGCCGCGGCACGGTGGGCGACTACACGCTCTACAGCATCGGTGCGCTGGATATCGATGAGCTCAACGATTTGGTAAACAGCGCCATGACGGCCGACGGCAAGGTCGAGACGCCCGAGACCGGCAGCGACTTTACCTACGACGACGCGCTGTCCACGGCGTTTAAAGTGTTGTCGCCGGCCGATGCCTATCGCAAAAACGAAGAGACCGGCATGTGGACCGACATGTCTGGCGATGCCGACTTTATGGCGGCCAAGGTTGCCGACGGTATTGACGTGCGCATTGTGGGCGTGGTGCGACCCAACGAGACGGCCAACGCGAGCGCATTGACTCCGGGCATTGCCTATACGCATGCGCTGACTTGCCAGCTTATGAAGCGCGCCGCCGATTCGCGGATCGTGCAGGAGCAGCTTGTCCACCCCGAGACGGATGTCTTTACGGGCAAAACCTTTGACGAGTTGCAAGGCGAGGCCAAGCAAGGCGTGGATTTGAGCAGCATGTTCAGCGTGGACGAGGCGGCGCTCAAGAGCGCGTTCTC
>CALJCO010000064.1 GCA_938023905.1 uncultured Collinsella sp.
CTCCCTTTTCTCGAACCTTAATTTCAAAGTCCAAGAAATGGGATGCAGTTCAATACTGCTCTGTCCCTTACCATTGCGCCAACGATGGCTTGCAACTTTTGCTGTCCCTACTGCTATGAAAAGGGACAGGCGTACACGACGATGGGCGAGGAGGTTTTGACACAGCTCTCCAAGTTCGTGAAAGATTACTATCCTGGTATCGCAAGTCTCTCAGTTGGATGGTACGGCGGCGAGCCTCTGCTCGGAATGAAGATGATCGAACGGATTACGTCGGATCTGAAAGATGTCGTGGGGCCAACGTGTGAATATTCCGCATCGATAGTGACAAATGGCTATCTGCTGACGCCTGATGTTGCAAGGAGGCTCGCGGCATGTGGTGTGACGAGCGCGCAAGTGACTATAGATGGATCGAAGTCGGATCACGATTCGAGAAGGATTCTTCACGACGGAAGCCCTACATACGAACGTATTCTCAAGAACGTCAAAGAGTGTGCCGACATCATCGATATTTCGATAAGGAGCAACGTCGACAAGACCAACATCGAGGCCGCTCAAGAGCTATTGGATTATCTCGAGCTAAATGGCCTGATGAATAAGGTTCACTTCTATTTAGCCCCTGTTGACGATATCAATCAGGTATGTGCGAACGACAGCCACTGCTTTACTGTAAAAGAGTTCTCGTATGAGGAGACTGAGTTTTATAAAAGGGCAATTGCGCGGGGCTTCAAAGTTCAACCTTTTGGTGGGACGAATTTCGGGATATGTTGCGCCGTTGGAATCAACTCGTACGTGGTTGATCCCGTCGGAGATTTGTATAAGTGCTGGGATGACATTGGAATGAAGGAGCGGAGGGTCGGAACTATTTTCGAGCCGCCAATGTTGAGCAAGAACATGATTAACTGGATGGCATATGAGCCGGATGACCCGGAATGCCAAGAGTGCTTTGCTTTTCCCATGTGCATGGGAGGGTGCCCCAACCACGCCTTAAACGGTGAGGGGAAACGTTGCGTTTCCTTCCGGTATGATGCCGAGCAAAAAATGCTGCTCTCCCAGATGATGAATACGGCAAAACGGGGTGCGGGGCAAAATGAGGCTGATGCTTAATCTCTGTAGAAAATATATACTGGGCGGTCGATTCTACGCCTATCTTGTCGTAACAGTTTTGGTCGGGCTGCTTGCGCTTGCGGGTCCCTTTCTTACCGGCATAGTGGTAAACCGATTGGCGATGCCGGCCAGCGCCGATCTTGCCGCCGTTCTCGTTTGTTGCCTTATTTTGGTTGCGGTCCAAGCGGTTCGAGCGGGACTAGTGTATTGCTCAGAGATGCTGTACATCAACCTTCAGTCGCATGCGGGGTTCGGCTTAAATGCGGATACGCTTGAGCACGTGAAGCACCTTCCCCAGGCATTCTTCGAGGGCTTCAACGCGTCGTATTATAACCAGCAAATCAATCACGACGCTAATGACCTTGTCATCTTCGTAATCAACTCGGTTGTGGGGGTTTCAAGCAACGTTATCACCCTTTTGTCCGCCCTGTTTGTTCTCGGTAGCCTGAATATCAAGTTGAGTGTGGTCTGCCTTGTTCTTGCGGCAGCGAGTGCCGCTTTTTATGCGGTTTCACGCGCAAGGCTGTTTGAGAGAAGTTTTGACGTACAAGAGCAGAGCGCGAGGTTTTTTTCCTGTCTACAAGATCAGTTGGAGAAAGTTGATTTCATCCGCAAACATGCTTTGTTCGATAGGTCCCGCGCTGTACTGGTCGAAGCTTTTAATGGGCTCTATCCAACGATGAGAGCAAATCAGGAAGTAGGGTCTAGATTTACCTTTGGCAACGCGTTGGTCGCTTCCGCCGCTCAAGGATGTCTTCTTGCTGTGGGCGCGGTTGAAGTGATGGGCGGGAGACTGTTGCCTGGTTTTCTCGTGACTGCTGTTGGATATTATTCGAACTTAAGCTCAGCGGTACAGTATTTGTTGGGCTGGGGAAGGGATTACCAGACTAATCGCGTATGCTATGAGCGGCTGAAAAGAATTTGGGATGTCCCGGTGGAAGCGAATGGCAAATTGGCGCTTGGTCCGATTGAGGAAATCCGTCTAGAGAACATCAAGCTACGTTATCCAGGGGCGGAAAGGGTCGCGTTAAGCATTGAGGGGCTCGCGTTTTCCAGGGGTCGGCTATATGGAATCTCGGGGCCGAATGGTTCGGGGAAGAGCTCGCTGCTGTCAGTGATATTGGGGCTATATCCAGATGACACAGAAGGGGCCGTTCGCTACAACGGGGTGTCACAGCGTTGCATCGATCGATATGCATTGCGGCGGTGTCGAGTCAGCATTACGGAGCAAGAACCCCCTATCGTTGAGGGGACGATTCTCGATAATCTTACGCTGCTTTCTGATGATTACGAGATGGATAAGCTGAATCGGATGCTTGTCATATTGGGGCTAGACGAAATGGTTGCTTCTGTGGAGAACGGGGCAACGGCGATGCTTGACGGCGGGAAAGGAGGGGTGTCCGGCGGCGAGAAGCAAAAGATTGCAATTGTGAGACAGCTGTTGAAATCGCCGGACGTTATGCTTTTTGATGAACCGACCTCAGCACTTGATGCGAAGAGTCGAGGCGCGCTGATCAAATTGCTTCATGAAATTAAGAGAGACCATATTGTAATCGTTGTCACTCATGACGAGGAGATGCTTGCCGCCTGTGACGAGGTCATTTCGACGGCTGGATGATTATCGGATTGTGGCGTTGAAGACCAAGAAACTTGAAATGGCGTGGGCTCTGGGTAGGTCTCCACGGGTACGCCGTCGGTGCTGTACTCGACCGCCCGGCAAGAAGGTTTTATAGCGTGTTTCCCCAGAGAGGTCCCTTTGTCCGGTAGTGGCGAGGGGAGCCTCTCTTTTGCTCACCTCTTGCGGCGGAGGGGGACACCATGCGCCTATGCAGGACAAACTGCGCGTTCTTGTCGAATGATGGGCTATGTGTAGAGATGATGGTCTCGGGTAGAGGCCGTGTCGCGCTCGGCTGCGATGAGCCAGGCAATTCAATCTTCATCCGGGAGGGCCTTGGCAAGACAAGCAGGGCGAAGACCTTGGCGACGTTCGGGAGCCGTGTGGCGCCCGGCTCCGCGCTCATCCACGACATGGAGCCGGGCGCCACACGGCTCCCGTCAACAATCTGTCACTGAAGAGCCAGCACTACAACGCGAAGCTGCTCAAGGGCGTTCCCGACGGCCAGAACCCGCTGGGGCCCGTGAACCGGATGCGCTACTTCATGCAGTGCTTCCTGAGGGCTCATCCCGGCTCCAACCGGGACGACATGCGGGGCTGTGGCTATGAGTCCGCCCGAGGACAAGCTTGAGAAGGTCGCGATGGTGCTCGATCGGGCAATGCGATACCCGAAAACGCTCAGGTTCAGGCAGTTCTATGCAAGAAAGCCCAGTTCAGATGAGTTCGACGAGCAATATTTATCAACACAGTGCAAGGGGGGATTATATTTGTATTTCATCCGTGTTGAGCTTCACACGGTGCGCGACTCATCGCAAACTGGCGGGCGCAGCGGAAAGAAAACCGACTGCAGACGAACGATCGATATCGGGAGCAAATAGCCACCGGATGCTTTTCGGTCTCCTACGCGTCGACCTCCGCGATTTCTTCTGCGTCTCGCCAAGTTGAAAGGAGCGATGTCGAAAACTCCTTTTCGGTTAGCGTCAAGACATCCTTCACGCAAAAACCTTTCAATTTGTCAGGAAGCCCAAAACGCGCTTTTTTCCTAATCGAGCTGGCAACCCGCTTCAACGCGGTCTTGTTCTTGTCCTCGTTGTATACCAAAACAAAGACGCAGTGCTCGCGAAACCATCTCGTCCTCTTTCCCCACAGGTCCGAGCAGATCAAAACGCTGTCCTTGCACTTCTCGATGAGGGCGTCCCTTTGGCCAAGATTGATACCAAGCTCTTCGTCATCCTTGGGATTGAGCCTCTTCCCCAGCGTCTCCTTCAGACTGCCGTTTTTAAATTCGACTAGATATAACGTTTCCCGATCGCAATACAGCGCATCGGCGGAGCGCGGGAGTTGCATCCACCTATTGACCTTCTTGCAGTAGCATTCTTTAACAGAGTCAAAATTGACAACAGGCAAATCGTCATCCACAAGAGAGACGCTCCCGTCTCTGGATGTTTTGGAGATGGTCGACGTGCAGTCCCTTAGGATACAGGTCCTGCAACGGGAGCAACCATCGCTGCCATCTGGCACCGCGGGAGAGTTCGGATGAGGGCAGGAGGCGCACAGGTCGCTACTCAAGGCCGTACTCCTCCCTCTCAAGCGTATCAAAAGGAGCCGCCAGCTTCTCGTAGGCGACCTCAGTCGAGCCGGTTATATCGGCAAAGCGAGAGCGTCCATCAGTGCAGGTCTCCGCAAGATAATATGAGCACAATCCATCAACAGCGTGCTTCTTAGAATACACTTCGATCGCATTCAGGAAATATGGACTATGGGTGCTCATTAAGACGTGCATCCCGAGCTCTTTCTGGAGCAGCACGATTATCTCGGCGAAGGCCAGCTGCCATGCAGGATGAAGATGAATCTCGGGTTCATCGAGGATAATAGTCCCTCCGGCATCTAGCGCGCCGGACTTCAAGAGCACCTTCATGATGGCGAACGTCTTCAAGCCAGCAGAAAGGTTCCCAGGCTCCAACCCCCGAGCGAAGCCCTCTTCGAGATACGTAAGGTGACCGCGACTTTCGCTCCTCTCGAAATGCCCCGGACATAAGGAGGAAACCTTGTCCATGAGAACCTTCAGGTGTCGCTCCTTCGCGATCTCTTCGAACAGCGAGGACTCGCTGTCATCGTTACGGATGGTCGCCTGAATCAAATCTTGCCGCAGCTCCTCCTGGTGTCCAAGGAGGGGCTTGAACCGAAAAGCGGGGCCGTAGGGTCCTCCGAGAGAATCGATCAGGAACGGGTCGTCCAGATAATGCGCCCTGAATCGCAAAACCCTCCTATCGTGCACCTCCGCCACCTCGTCACTTGCAACCGAGAAAACCGTAGATGCGTCCTTTATCTGGAGTTCGACCTTCCCGGGCTCTTCGCCGAAAACCGAATTGATCTGGCCGTTGAACTCGCTTCGGAACCTGTTTGTCGCAATCGCACGAAATACCTCATCATCGGAGATATCCATGATCTCGATAATCTGATCGGCAACTCCTGCTACGCCATTCGTGAAATCGGATTCGATCTCACGGGAGATCTCCTCCCCGTAATACTCCTTTATCTCATCAATAAGCTCGTCCCTCGTGCACTCGCCCGAAAAAACCCTGTCGATGAAACTATTCATTCTTCCAGCAGTTCGCCTGTGGCGAGACGTGGAGTCGAGAGGGCTTCCCACATATGCCTTCCTGATGGCGCGCTCAACACTATTGCGCCTCATGCGGTCGATTTTGTTCTCCGAATCGGACATGCTGTTGAAGGCCGCATAAAGCGCTTTTCCAACCGTGCTTTTCCCCGTCCCGTTCTCCCCGGCGATCACGGCAATACCATTAATCTCGATATCGGCCTCAGCGACCCTGCCGATGTTTTTCATCTTGATTTTCAATGCATATCACCAGCTCTAAACTCGCGAGACTCAATAGCTCGATTATCGCACAGAGAGATCGACTTCTCGAGGACTCCCTAAATGGAACGCGCGGTGAGGACATGGCTCGCCGCCGTCCGCTTCGCGTTCGCGCGGGGGAAGGTGACGACCAGGGACCTCTCCGGGCTCATCGAGAGGAGCGCCAGATTCTCCTCGTCCATTTGAACTGTATCGTATTCAAGGACACTTGACTTAGAGGAATGGCGTTGAGCGGCGATAATCGTTTCAGCGCCAAAAAGAAAGGAGTGTCAGTCATGGCAGACGGGCCCTCCTACACAGCGGGGTACCGCGCCGAGGCCGCAGACTTCGCCGCCGCGTCGGGGAAGCCCATCGCCCAAGTGGCAGCCGACCTCGGCATCAACGAGAAGACCCTGGGAAGATGGGTGACGGTCAGGAAGAAGGAGCTGACCAACCACCCGGTCGCGGCGGCCGCAAGTGCATGCGCGAGCTCGAGCTCGAGAACGAGTTCCTAAAAAGCCCCGACCTCACATTGGAGGCCGGGGCCAGTAGATTTTTGGGACATGTCTAGAAATCTACCCATGCAGGAAGCGGCATGTGCCGAGCATGTCGCGTGCTAGGTTTTGAGGCATGCCAC
>CALJCO010000065.1 GCA_938023905.1 uncultured Collinsella sp.
ATTCGGCGACCGTCGGCATGCCGGATTCCACCGCGCGCCGCACCGCCTCGCGCATCGGCGCGTTCTCGAAGAGCTGCCGCGCATGGAGCTCCGGGTAGCCGCCCCCCAGATAGAGGGCGCTTGTCCCCCGGGGCAACTCGCTATCACACAGGGGGCTGAAAAAGGCCAGCTCGCAACCCAGGTCCTCGAGCGCGCGCAGGTTCTCCTCGTAGTAGAACGAGAACGCCTCGTCACGCGCGACGGCGACGATGGGCCGCGCTCCCGCGATCGGCTCCAACCGGTAAGGTTCCTCGCGGATATCGGATGCCGTCGCCGCTATTTCGAGCAAGCGGACGACGTCGACGCTCTTTTCCACCAGCTCGGCCATCTTGTCGATGCGCGCAGAAAGCTGCTCGACCTCGTCGGCGGTCACAAGCCCCAAATGCCGGCTTTCGAGCGAGAACGCCTCGTCGGCGGGGATATTCCCCAAAACCGCGACGCCCGTGTGCTTCTCGATCGCAGGCGCCGCGTAGGCGCAGGCAGTGGCGCTCGTCTTGTTCAGCACGACGCCGCGCACGTTCGCACAAGGCAGGAACTCGGCAATGCCGCGGATTACGGCGGCGAGCGATAAAGACGCCCCGCGCCCGTTCACCACTAAAACGACCGGCGTTTCCGTGTCGCGCGCAACCTGGTAGCTGCTCGCGTCGGCCACGCCGGGCGCCATGCCGTCGTAGAAGCCCATGACCCCCTCGAGCACCGCGACATCCGCGCCCGCGGCGCCGCGTGCGAGCAGGGCGCGCAGCGTCGGGGCATCGGTGAAGAAGCCGTCTAAGTTGCCCGAGCGCGCGCCCACGACGCGGCGATGAAAAAGCGGATCAATGTAGTCGGGGCCGCATTTGAAGGCCGCGCATGCAAGGCCGCGGCGCGCGAGCGCGCGCAGGAGCGCGCACATTACGACCGTCTTGCCGCTCCCGCTCGAGGGCGCAGCGACCATGAAGCGCGGGATGGACGTGCTCACCGGGCGCCGCCTTCCCCACCTGCACCACGTGCGCTGACGAGGAACACGGGGTTTTGCGCCTTCATAAGATGGTGCGAGCCTACAGCCTCGGCACGGGCGGCCGACACCTGGCACGCCTCGAACCCCTTAAAGCGCGAACCCGAGAGGAGCGCGCACGCCTCGGTGAGCGTCTCAACGGTGACGCATGGCACGCACAGGCGAACCTGCGAGTTCTTCTCGAGCGCCGCCTCCACGATGGAGGGAAGCTCGCCCGCGCTCCCGCCGACGAACACGGCGTCGGGGACGGGCAGTTTCGCGAGCGCTTCGGGGGCGACACCGGGGACAGCATGCACGTTGCCGCACCCGAATGCATCCGCGTTCTCTCGGATGAGCCGCACGCCGGCCGCGTTGCGCTCGACCGCCCATACCGACCCCGCTCGCGCGACGAGCGCCGCCTCGATCGACACGCTCCCCGTGCCGGCACCGACGTCCCACACGGTGTCGGTCGCGGTAAGGCGCAGCTTCGCGAGCGCGACGGCGCGCACCTCCTGCTTGGTCATGGGAACGTCGCCGCGGATGAAGAGCTCGTCGGGAATGCCCGAGGAAGCGTACGGCCAGCGGGAGATCGCGGCGCGGGATGCGCCCGCCGAGTCCGCCGTGGAAGAAGCCGCCGCGGGCGCAGACGCGCCGGCCGGCGCCTCGGAGGCTGCGCTAGAGCCCGCAGGCGACCCGGCGCAGCCTGCGAACTCGATAAGCATCACGTTCAGGTCGTCGAACGTCTGACCTGCGATTTCACTTGCGGTCGCGCAGGTGATGCGCTCGTTGGGGTACGACAGGCGCTCGGCCACCGTCACGCGCGCGTCCCCGAAGCCCCCCTGCACAAGCTCGCCCGAAAGCCGCGAGGGGTCTTCCCCGCCCGACGTGGCGAGGAAGAGCTCGCCTGCGCGCTCGGCCTCGGCCACAATGTCGCACGCCACGCCGTGAGCGCTCACGAAGCGCCAATCCTGCCATGGACGCGCGAGGCGCGCGGCGAGATACGACGCTGAGCTTATGCCGGGAATGACGTGCACGTCCACCTGCGCGTCGCCGGAGAGCGCCTCCACCAGGCGGCGCGCGCCGCTGAACAGCCCCACATCGCCCGTCATCACGACCACGGCGCGCTGCCACGACGCCGCATCGGTGAGCGCGGCGACGATGTCCGCCGTCTTCACGAGCTCGTATCTCACCACGTCGGGCGGCACGTCGATGCCGGCAAGCGCGCGATGAGCGCCGATGACCACGTCGGCGATGTCGATCGCGTCGAGCGCCGCGCGCGAGAGCAAGTCGGGGTTTCCGGGCCCCGCCCCGATGATCGTTACTTTTCGCATGGAATCTCCCGATACCCGCGCGGCGTGACCATACGACCGCCTACGCGCTTCGTGTCCGCGTTGCCGACGAACACGGTGGTGAACATGTCGGCGTCGAACTCCCCCAGCTCGGAGAGCCTGCACATGCCCGACTGCTGCCCCTCGCGCCCGATGTTGCGTACCCAGCCGCAGAGCGTGTCGGGGGCCTTCCATTCGAGCATAATCTTCGCCGCGCGCGAGAGCCTGTCGGCGCGCTTTCTGCTGCGCGGGTTGTACAAACAGATGCAGAAGTCGGCGCTCGCCACAGCGGCGAGTCTGCGCTCGATGACCTCCCACGGCGTGAGCAGATCGGAGAGCGACACGACCGCGAAGTCGTGGGCAAGCGGGGCGCCGAGCACCGCCGACCCGCTCTGAGCCGCGGTGGCCCCGGCGATAACTTCCACGTCTACATCGGGGTAGTCCTCCGCAAGCTCCAGCACGGGGCTCGCCATGCCGTACACGCCCGCGTCACCGCTACACACGAGCGCCACGGCTTCTCCGCTCTGCGCGCGCGAAAGCGCCAGACGGCACCGTTCGACCTCGTGCATCATCGGCGTCGCGAGATGCGCCGCGTCGGGCACGGCGGCGAGCGCGAGCTCCACGTATTTCGTGTACCCCACAACGATGTCGGCCGCCTCGAGCGCGCGCCGAGCCGCAATCGTCATGCCGCCGGGGCCGCCCGGGCCGATCCCCACCACGAAGAGCTTTCCCATCACCGCTCCTTAAACGAAAGTTCGATAGTTACCTTGGAAAACGCAACGGTCACGCCGCCGTGAGCGAGCTTCGGGAAGATAAGTTTGCCCCCGTCCGCGAGCGCCGCGCGCTCGCACACGTTGTCGACCCCCACCGTCGCGCGCACGAAATCAGATGGCGAAACGCTGCCTTCGACCAGCGACAACTCCTCTGCGGAATACGTCGCAAGCGGGATATTGCGCGCGCGGCAGAAGGCGAGCAGACCCTCCTCGTGCGCCTTCACGTCGATCGTCGCCGCCTCGCGCACGGCCGAAGGCGAGATGCCCGCCTGCCCGCACGCGAGAAGAAACGCCTCCCCGATCGCTTCGGCGCACGCACCGCGGCGGCACCCTATGCCCGCAACGATGCAGGGCACGACAAGGCGAAGCGGCTCGTGTGCAGGCGCCTGCGCCCGCACGCCCGCCGGCTTCCCCGTCTCACCGGCGGGCACGACCTCGCCCGTTGTCTCCGCCGTGCGAACGGACGCACCTGCATTCGCGCCAGCAAACGGCGACACGACGATATCGGCCCGAGCGCGGTCGGACGCAATGTCAACCCCCTCAGGCGGCTGTCCCGAAATCGGCATATCGGAATAGAGCGTCACGCGCCCGCCCGAAAGCAGCCGCGCCGACACTCGCTTGATAGCCTCGGGATTCGAAACGGCGAGCCCCGCACAGCGCGCCCACGTATCCACCGCCCACACGCCGCGGACGTCGGTCGCCGTGGTGATGACGGGGATGGCCCCTGCCGCACGGGCCACGGTTTGCGCAAGCTCGTTCGCACCGCCCAAATGCCCCGACAAAAGCGAGACGGCAAAGCGCCCTGCCTCGTCGATCACCACAACCGCGGAATCGTTTGCCTTCGAGGCGACATGCGGCGCGATCGCCCGCACGGCGATGCCCGCCGCGCCCACGAACAGAAGCGCGTCCGACGCTTCCCACGCGAGCGCCGTCCATGCGCGCAGGTCGGCCTTCCCCTCGCCGAACCCGCGCGAAACGGAAACGTCCCAGCCAGGGTCATCTTCACCTGTCTGCGCGCAATCGGAAAGCGCGCGTGCGGTGCGCTCCGCCAACGCATACCCCCTCTCAGTGAACGCTATGCAGGAAACCCTCATCTAGCGCACCACCATCGTCGAGAAGTAGCTGCCCCGATCGGGCACATCGTCGAGCGAGCGGTACACGCGCTCGCCCGGAAGCCCACAGTCCTCTACGAGCTCGGCACCGTCGAAGGCGCCCTCCTCGCGAAGGATGCGCTTCGTGTCCGCAAGCGAGCGGCGCGCCTTCATGACCACCTTCGTCCCCGGCCAGCCGATTGCGCGGCGCACGTCGTCGTAGCCGCCGGGCACGATGTGCAGAGGCGACGACATCTCGGGCGTGAGGTCGCGCTCGAGCGCCGCGGCGACCGCGCAGAAGCTCGGCACGCCGGGAATGGCGCGCGCCTCGAACCCGCGGGCGCGCACGTCGGGCGCTATGCGCTGGAAGGTGGCGTAGATGCTCGGGTCCCCCAGGTTCAGCAGCGCGACGTCGCGGACCGCATCCAGGTGCGCGACAAGCTCGCGAACAAGCGAGGCATGCTCGGCCGCGCGGCGCTCGACGTCGCACGTCATCGAGAATCGCACGGGGATCACCGTCTTGCCTGTAAGGTCGACGGCGCCGCGCACGATGTCGAGCGCGACCATGGCCCCGTCCGCCGTCTGCGGTGCGGCGATGACCGGACACGATTCGATTGTGCGGACGGCCTTGATCGTGAGCAGCTCGGGGTCGCCAGGCCCCGTGCCCACCCCGTACAGCACGCCTTTACTCATACGTCGCCCCCAATTCCCCGATAACTGCATCGGCGCCCGACGTGCGGAAAAGCTCGCGGCGCTCGGCGTCGAACACGACCGCGGCGATGTCGCATCCGCCCGCCGCGCGGCGGCGCAACCTGTCCTCGATTGCCGCAGCGAGCGAAGCGCGCGCAGCGTCCCCCACGCCGGCGGCCTCGATTACCTCGAGCGCCGCCGTGGTCGTGACCGACGACATGATATCGCGCACGGTCTTCGCGCCCGCGCCGGCCAAGGCCGCGTGGGCGGCCAGAATCTCCGCGCGGCAGTCGGCGGTACGCGAATGGGTGTCCATGATGCCGCCCGCGACCTTCACCAGCTTGCCGATGTGTCCCACAAGAAGGACATTGGTGAATCCCTCGCGAACGCAGCAATCAATCGCATCGCCCACAAAGTTGGAGATGAAGACCACCGGCGCACCGTTTAGGTGGAAATGCCCCGAGATGAACTGCCCGCCGTAGTTGCCGGGCGTGAGCACGACTCCGCGCCGCCCCATAGCCGCATGCTGCCGGATCTCGAGCTCGATGCTGTCGCGCAAGGCAGCGAGGCTGCGCGGCTCGACGATGCCCGTCGTGCCCAGGATGGAGATGCCGCCCTCTATCCCCAGGTGCGGGTTGAAAGTCTTTTCGGCAAGGGAAACGCCCTCGGGTACCGAAATCGTCACAGCAATATTTCCAGAAAAGCCGTGCGCGGCGCACACCTCGCGCACCGCCGAAGTGATCATCGCGCGCGGCGTCGCGTTGATGGCGGCCGCCCCCACCGGCTGCTCGAGCCCGGGCAACGTCACGCGCCCCACGCCCACGCCGCCATCGACGGAAACTTCCAATTCGCGCGTGGGCACGCCCTTGCTGCCCGCAGCGCCCGTGCCCGACCCCGCATGTTCCACGCGCGCGTACACGAGCACGCCGTCGGTCACATCGGCATCGTCGCCTGCGTCCTTTCGCACGGCGCACTGGGCGCACCCCTCGCCGATGCATACGTCGACCACGTCCGTCTCGACGGGCAGCCCGCCGGGCGTGGCGATCGACACGCGGCCGGCGGGCTTTCGTGACAAGAGCATCTCGCAGGCGGCCTTCGCCGCGAGCGCGGCGCAGCTCCCCGTCGTGTAGCCGCAGCGCAGGCGGGTCGTCCCGGTATATATGTAGTGCTCGAAGGCCACGCTAGCTGCTCGCCTTCCGATACCCCGTGGCAAACGAAGGGTCGTAAAGCTTGCTGCGCTCGTACGACTCCGCTTGCGCGCCGTCGTGCGCAAGCCCGCCGCGAGCTCCGAGCACGCGGCCCACCACCACGAGCGCCGTGCGGTCGATGCCCTCTCGCGCGCCCGCATCGGCGAGCGTGCCCACTGTACAGCGCACCACGCGCTCCTCAGGCCAGGTCGCCTTGTACACGAGCGCCGCCGGCTCGTCGGAGCTGCGGCCCGCGGCCAAAAGCTCGGCGGAAAGCTCGGCGAGCATACCCGAGCTCAGGAAGATAACCATAGTCGAACCGCTTTCCGCCATGGTGCGCATGTCCTCACCCGCGGGCATGGGGGTGCGCCCGGAAAGCCGCGTGATCACGACCGACTGGCTGATTCCCGGCAGCGTGTATTCCTGGCGAAGCGCCGCCGCGGCACCGCAAAAGCTCGACACGCCGGGCACCACCTCGTAGTCCACGCCGCGCGCGTCGAGCGCGTCCATCTGCTCCTGGATGGCGCCGTACAGGCACGGGTCGCCCGTGTGCAGGCGCACCACTTCCTCGCCCCGTGCATCCGCCGCGCACATCACGTCGAGCACTTCCTCCAAAGTCATGTGCGCGCTGTCGTAGACAACGCAGGATTCCTTACACTCGGCGAGCAGCTCGGGGTTCACAAGGCTCCCCGCCCAAACGACCACGTCGGCCGCGCGCAGAAGACGCGCCCCGCGCAGCGTGATAAGGTCGGCGGCGCCCGAGCCTGCGCCAACGATATGAATCATCCGAGCCTTCCCTTCCCGTTTCTCATCGCAACCGTTTACGCCGCCATTCGCGCAGCGGGCAAAACACGGCGCCTGCGGCGGCAATCGGCGCAAATACGCAGGCAGGAGGCGCAATGCAGCCCGCCCTGGCTTTGACACGTTCACAAGTGCCCACTATCATAGTAAAAGTTTCGGCAACGAGCATATGACAATCGGATAAAAGGAAATGACCGGCGCGGCGCCCGCACAGCCCGCGCTGGCTTGCGGAGGGAACCAGGTGGGAATCCTGGGCAAGGGACATTACTGTATAGGACGCGCGGGCGAACCGCCTCGCGCCCCAAGCCAGACTGCTTCGCCTTTTCCTCACGGCATCGCCGTGGCGTTAGCTCCTTGTGAACCCCGAGGGGTGCGCTTTTCTTTCGCTTGTGCCGACAAGCAACTGTCGCCGGGGGACCGGCAAACCGAGGAAAGGAAAACCATGTCCGACCAGATGTCACGCCGCGGCTTCATGAGCGCCGCAGCAACCGGAGCCGTCGCGCTCGCCGGAGTCGCGCTCGCGGGCTGCTCCAACACCTCCGCGAGTTCCGAGAAATCGAGTGAAAAGGAGAAGGCCGTGAAGCCGGTCATCCTCGTCACGAGCTTCGGCACGAGCTACAACGACTCGCGCCACATCACCATCGGCGCCATCGAAGACGCTATCCGCGAGAAGTACTGGCAGGACTACGACATCCGCCGCGCCTTCACCGCGCAGATCATCATCGACAAGCTGAAGAAGCGCGACGGCATCACGATCGACAACATGACCGAGGCGCTCGACCGCTGCGTGGAAGACGGCGTGAAGGAAATCGTCGTGCAGCCGACGCATCTCATGGCTGGCCTGGAATACGCCGACGTGAAAGACGAGCTCGACAAGTACGCCGACAAGTTCGACAAGATCTCGCTCGGCGACCCGCTGCTCACCTCCGACGACGACTACAAGAAGGTGGCCGCAGCCATTAAGGAGAACATGGCGTCCTTCGACGACGGCAAGACGGCGCTGTGCCTCATGGGTCACGGCACCGAAGCCGATTCCAACGCCGACTATGCAAAGATGCAGGAAGTGTTCAAGAACGAGGGCTTGACTCAGTTCTTCGTCGGCACCGTCGAGGCTGAACCGACCTGCGAGGATGTTATCGCCGCCGCGAGCGCCGCGGGGTACAAGAAGGCCGTGCTCGCGCCGTTCATGGTGGTCGCGGGCGACCACGCGAACAACGACATGGCAGACGAGACCGACCCCGACAGCTGGGCTGCGAAGTTCGTGGCCGCCGGCTTCGAAGTGACGTGCCTGCTCCAGGGTCTGGGTCAGAACGCCGCGGTCGACGACATCTACGTCTCGCACGTGGACGACGCCATCGCCAAGCTGTAAACTCGCCGCGCACGGGGGCGCCGGTCGCGTCCCCGTGCAACGGGCATGCGCCTTCCCCGACCGACGGCGCATGCCCGTTGCATTCGCATCCCGTCCGCCCACCGCACGGCGCGGGCGGTCGAAGCGATTGAAAGGAACCCCTCCATGTTGAAGAAAACCCTCGTCTTCGCCCTGTCGGCGGCGCTTCTCGCGTTCTCGCTCGCCGGCTGCGCCGGAAATTCAAGCGACAGCGCAAAGGCAAGCGATACCGATTCCCAGGAAAAGACCGAGCAGACGGCCGATGCGACCGAGGGCGCAAGCGCTTCCCCCATTACCGCCGACAAGGTGGCTGACGGCACCTATCCGATCACCGTAGATTCCAGCTCGAACATGTTCAGGATTGTGGACGCCCAGCTCATCGTGGAAAACGGCTCCATGCACTGCGTGATGACGCTTTCCGGCACGGGCTACGGCAAGCTCTTCATGGGCACGGGCGACGAGGCTGCCGCCGCGAGCGAGGCCGACTTCATCCCCTATGTGGAAAACGCGGAAGGCAAGTACACCTACGACGTGCCCGTTGATGCGCTCGACGAGGACACCGCCTGTGCCGCGTGGAGTATTAGAAAAGAGCAGTGGTACGACCGCACGCTTGTGTTCGAATCCGCCGGCGTCGATCTGCGCGCCGATGCACTGAAGTAACGCCATGCGGTCGATTCTTCCCAAGGGGGAAAACCGGAAGCGCCACGGCATCGCGGCGCGCGCGATCGCCTGCGTTCTCGTCGCCCTGCTCGCGCTTCCCTTCGCGGGGTGCAGTGCGAGCCCGAACGCGACCGGTGGCACGGCGGGCTCTCAGGAATACACTGTGAGTGTTTCGCTTTCCGGCGGGTCAGGGCGCGCAAGCATCGCCTCACCCACCACAATTGTGAAGGATGGCGACACCTACACCGCGACCATCACCTGGTCGAGTTCGAACTACGACAAGATGACCGTCGACGGCGTGGACTACGCGCCCGTAAACGACGGCGGCAACTCCACGTTCGAGATACCCGTCACGCTCGACGAGGACATCGCCGTGTCGGCCGAGACCGTCGCCATGTCGACGCCGCACACCATCGACTACACGATCCACTTCGACTCATCCACCATGAAGGAGAAATCGGGCGACGAAGCAAGCGGCGGCTCCCCTGCGGGAACGGCTTCAAGCGCCGCAGCCGACTTCCACAACGCCGATTTGGGCTGTGGCTGGGAGCCGACGGGGGCGCTTCAGCTTGAATACGCCGAGCACTTCACTGTCGACGAGTTCGAAGGTGGTCTGCGGCTTATCTGCGTTTCGAATGGGGAACGTTTCCTCGTGGTGCCGCAAGATGCGAAGGTACCTGATGGGTTGAGCTCCGACATCGCGGTCATAAGGCGCCCCGCCGACAAGGTGTACCTCGTGTCGTCGGCGACGATGTGCCTGGTCGACGCGCTCGATGCGAACGACAATATCATCATGTCGGGCACGAAGGCCGACGATTGCTCGGTCGCGGGCTTCAAAAGCGCACTCGAAAGTGGGGCGATCGCCTACGGCGGCAAGTACAGCGCGCCCGACTACGAGCGAATATCGGCCTCGGGCTGCACGCTCGCCATCGAGAACACCATGATCAACCACACGCCCGATGTGAAGGAAAAGCTGCAGAAGCTCGGGCTCGTCGTGCTCACCGAACAGTCGTCGAGCGAGCCCGAAGCACTCGGGCGCGTCGAGTGGATTAAGCTTTTCGGCGTCCTGTTCGACAAGGAAGACGAGGCCACGCACCTGTTCAACGAGCAGAAGGCCCGCGTCGAGCAAACGTCGGGGCTCGCGTCGTCAGGTAAAACCGTGGCGTATTTCTACATTAACTCGAACGGGGCCGCCGTCACGCGGCGGGCGGGCGACTACGTGGCGCAGATGATCGAGCTTGCAGGCGGCAGCTACGCGCTCGATGACGCGCAGACGGCGTCGACGTCAGGTTCGTCAGTAACGCTCGAAATGGAGCGCTTCTACGCGACGGCGAAGGATGCCGACATCATCGTCTACAACGGCACCATCGACGAATCGGTTGCCACCTTGAACGACTTCGTAGGCAAAAACGCGCTATTGTCGCAGTTCAAAGCCGTGAAGAACGGCAACGTCTGGGTCACAAGCGCCGACATGTACCAGCAGATGACTTCTACCGCCGACATTATCGACGAGCTGCACGGGGCGTTCACCGGCGATGACGCGAGCGACTTCCATTATCTGAGGAAGCTCGGCTAGCACCATGAGAAGCCGACTTTCCATGGCATACGACGAATCGGGGCGCAGCGCGCGGTGTCGCGTCGTGACGGCGCTGCTCGCTGTTGCCCTCATCGTGCTCGTCGGGACCAACCTGTGCATCGGGAGCGTGCTCGTGCCCGCAGACCACATCCCCGGCATCCTTTCGGGCGGCGCGACGAATTCCATGGAAAGCCAGGTCATCTGGGAGATTCGCCTGCCGCGCGTGCTTTCAGCCGTGCTTCTCGGCGGGGCACTATCGCTCTCCGGGTTCCTGCTGCAGACGTTTTTCAACAACCCCATCGCCGACCCGTTCATCTTGGGCGTCTCCTCGGGCGCAAAGTTCATCGTCGCGCTTACGATGATCGTACTTCTAGGCGCGAACCAGGCCATGTCCTCGCCGGCCATGGTGGCCGCAGCGTTTCTGGGCTCGCTTATCACCATCGGCTTCGTGCTCCTCATCGCACGGCGCATAAGTTCCATGGCCATGCTCATCGTGGCGGGCGTCATGGTGGGATACATCTGCTCGGCGGCGACGAACTTCCTCATCGCCTTCGCCGACGACCAGTCCATCGTGAACCTGCACAACTGGTCTTTGGGTAGCTTCTCGGGTTCGAGCTGGGACGACGTCGCGGTCATCGCGGTCGTGGTGATCACCGTGAGCGCATGCGTATTCGCGATATCGAAGCCCCTTTCCGCCTTCCAGCTGGGAGAAGCCTACGCGAAAAGCGTCGGCGTGAACGTCGCACGCTTCCGCGTGGTGCTCGTCCTTCTAGCGAGCATGCTCTCCGCCTGCGTGACCGCGTTCGCTGGTCCGGTGTCGTTCGTAGGCATCGCGGTTCCGCATCTCGTGAAGTCGGCGCTGAAGACGTCGAAGCCCATCCGCGTGATTCCTGCGTGCTTCTTGGGAGGCGCCATCTTTTGCGCGGGCTGCGATTTGATCGCGCGCACGCTGTTCTCTCCCGTCGAGCTTTCCATCAGCGCCGTCACCGCCATCTTCGGCGCGCCGGTGGTTATCGCGCTCATGTTGAAGAAACGGGTGAGGTAGATGGGGGAATTCGTGCCGCGGCCCAAAACGCTCGGAGGGAACATTCCATACTTAGACAGTCCTGAGCTCGCACGAAAGCGCCAGAAGGCACTTTCGGCTCGTGCGGAACTGCGCGCGGAACGCCTCCTCCGAGCGGAGTCGAACCTCGAAACCCCGGTCGAAACGCAGGCTGACGGAGCGCCGCTTTTCCGCATAAGCGACCTGTCGGCGGGCTACGAAAAGAAGGTCGTAGTCGAAGGCGTCGATCTGGAGGTTCGCGCGGGCGACGTCGTGGCGCTCATCGGGCCGAACGGCTCGGGCAAGTCGACCATCTTGAAAACCATCACACGCCATCTGGCACCGCTTGCCGGCGCGGTCGAGCTCGACGGGCGGGAGATTTCCCGATGGAAGACGGCGGAGTTCGCAAGGAACCTTGCCGTTATGCTGACAGATCGCCCCCGGACCGAGCTCCTCACCTGCCGCGATATCGTAGAGGCGGGAAGGCATCCCTACACCGGGCGAATGGGCACACTCTCGCCCGACGACCATAGTCGGGTCGACGAGGCCATGAAAACCGCACATGTGGAAGAGCTCGCCGATCGCGACTTCATGCAGATAAGCGACGGGCAACGCCAGCGCGTCATGCTCGCACGCGCCATCGCGCAGGATCCGCGTGTGCTCGTTCTCGACGAGCCCACGTCGTATCTCGATATCCGCTACCAGATCGACCTGCTGCGAATACTTCGCCACCTTGCGAAATCGCGGAATGTGGCTGTCATCATGTCCATCCACGAACTCGAGCTCGCGCAGAAAAGCGCCGACAAGGTGATTTGCGTGAAGGACGGCCGGGTCTTCCGCGCCGGCGCACCCGAGGACATATTCACGCGCGAGACGATTGGCGAGCTCTACGGCCTTCAACATGGCACCTTCAACGAGCGCTTCGGCAGCGTGGAAATTGGACGCCCGCACGGCGATGCGCACACGTTCGTCATCGCCGGCGCAGGTACGGGGTCGGCTGTGTTTCGCCAGCTCATCCGGCAGAGCAAGGCGTTCTACGCGGGCGTTCTGCACGAAGGGGACATCGACTGCGAGCTCGCACGCGACCTGGCGGCGGAATGCGTGGCCGAGCGCGCCTTCGAGCCGATCGGGGATAAAACCATAGCCCGCGCCAAAGAGCTCCTCGACCACTGCGCGCGCCTTATCGTGTGCCCCGCCGCCTTCGGCACCATAAATGCCCGCAACGCAGAGCTCGTCGAGTTCGCACGCTCGCATGGTATCGAGGTCATGCGAGCGTGCGAAGGCGCATCGGAGGATTCCCAATTGGAGTGGGAAGGATAAACTGGACTTTCATTTAAGGATCCTCAGGCTATAGCTCCTACGCCGGCGACGTCTCCAAGGCGCCGGAGAACCTCGTGAACAGGAATTTCCACGCCGACGAGCCCAACTAGACCTAATCCAAGCGAGATTCCAAGCTCGAAAGACCGCTCAACGTCAGATTATTAGCAACCTCCGAGACACGCTCGATAGGAACCGAACCGTCAGACAGCGCCCACGTGCGATAGATGCCGATGATACCGGACAGCAAAAACGCAAGATAGTAATCGAACATCTCGTCCTTGAGACCTTGGGGCAGCAAATCGCGCTCGGCAATCTCGTGCTCGAGCGGCGCACGAA
>CALJCO010000066.1 GCA_938023905.1 uncultured Collinsella sp.
AAAATACGTTGGTGAAAATGGTGAAAAATATATTGACGCTAACAACCTCGCCATGTACCAGGAGACCACCCTCTCGCCGCTGCAGCATATGAGCACGACGAGGTCGCGCGCGACCCAGATCCCGTCGGCGTAGAGCACGCGGTGGAGCTCGCCGTCGGGGACGGGCATGGGCCAGACCTCCCAGAACTCGGCCGTCCTGCGCCTGAAGGACCGCCCGCCGTCCGGCATCGCGGCCTGCGAGTCCTTCGAGAGGAGCCACCCGAGGAACTCCTCGAGCCTCGCCGCCGTGTCGTCGTACCTCAGCGTCGTCGACGCGCCGCAGGCCGTGCACCTCCACCGCTGGGACCCCGATGAGGTCCTGCCGTTGCGCTTGGTCCGACCGCCGCAGTAGGGGCAATAAACGGCCTTCATGGGCACCTCTTCCGAAAGAGTATTTAACGGTTCCGGAAAAGGTTATCTACCTGCGGGAACGATAGGCAACCGGACACACATTCTGTCCGGGCGGTTAAAAGCGGGCACGGAATTTAAACGGCTGAAAAAGGGGCATCGACCTGCGCCGATGCCCCTAAAGTGGACACACATTTTGTCCTATAAGCCGCAACCGGTAGGGGCAAAAAGAATGGGCCTCGTGACTCAAGATCGCGAGGCCCATGTTCGTTCGCTGTAGTAATAAATTAGTAGCGTACGAAGATGTAGTTGTTGTTCATACCGGCTGCGACGGAGCTGATGATAACGCCCGTGCTGTAGTCGGAAGCATGGATCATCTGGCCGTTACCGATGTAGATGCCGGTGTGATAAGAGTTAACTACGACGTCGCCGGGCTGTGGATCAGACACACGAGTCCAGCCCATAAAGTCACCAGTGGTACCCAGACGGCAGTAACGACCCGTGAGGCAGTAGCTCACAAAGCCGGAGCAGTCGAAGCTGTTCGGTCCAATACCGCCCCAGGAATAAGCGCAACCAAGCTTGCTGTAGGCACGCGAAACAACGGAGCCGCCGTCAACGGACTGGCTCGGCGCCGAAGGGGCCGGAGCCGGAGCGGGAGCGGGCTGCGGCGTAGGAGCAGGAGCGGGCGTGGGTGCAGGCGTGTCGCCGCCTCCATTGTTGGTGTTCTCGGTCGTACCGGCGGTGTCGTTGCTCACCGTGGCCTTCTCGGCGGTGCTGGCGTTGATGCCGGCCTGCAGCGCGGCATTGGCCTCGGCCTCGGCGGCAAGCTCGGCCTGCAGCTGCGAATCCAGGGAATTTACGACGTTCTGGGCTTCAGCCTGCTGGGCGTTAAGCTCGTCGACCTTCTTTTGCGTGGTGGCGACGTTCTTCTCCTGCTCGGCCTGCTTATCGGTGAGCTGCTGCTTAAGCTCCTTTACCTCTTGGATGGTCTTGGCCTGCTTGTCGGACACCTTGCCGTAGTAGAACAGGCGGTTGAGCATATCGCTCAGATCATCGACACCCGTCAAAACCTGAAGCAGGCTCAGACCGCCGGTTTTGTACTCGCCGGCGACATAGGTCGAGAGCTTGGCCTGACCGTCAGCGATCTCCTGCTGCTTTTGCGTGATCTCGCCAGCAGTCTGATCGAGCGCCTGCGTCTGCGTGGCGAGCTCATCGTAAATCTGCTGGGTTTGGGTACCGATCTGCTCGAGCTTCGTTCGAGCAGCGGCAAGGTCGGATGCGGTATCGGCGTAGGCAGGAGCCGCGAGGCCCAAGCCCAAAACACAAGCGAGGGTTGCCGTAGCAGCGCAGCGTGCCATGTTTTTGTGCGTGTTTGCTGTGCGCATGTAGCTTCCTTTCCAGTAACTAAGGGTAACGGCTAGTCTACCGTCACCAGGCTAAAGAGCTCCACATCGTCATCAGACGGCGTGAGCTTCTCGCGCGGGTTGAGAAACGCAAGCTCAAGTATACAACCGTAACCGATAAGCTTTGCGCCCATATCTCGCACCAGTTTACCTGTTGCCTCGACGGTTCCGCCCGTCGCGACCAAGTCGTCCAGAATCAACACGGTATCTTTAGAGCTGATAGCGTCGGCATGGATCTCAATGGAATCCGTTCCGTATTCGAGCTCATAGCTTTGGCTCACGGTCTCGCGCGGCAGCTTGCCCGGTTTACGTGCGGGAACAAAGCCGGCGCCAAGGGCTACAGCCACCGGTACGCCAACCATAAAGCCTCGAGCCTCTGGGCCCACGACCTTGGTGATTCCCATGCCGGCAAAGTGCTCGGCGAGGGCATCGGTCATGGCTTTGAGCGCCTCGGGATTGCCAAAGAGCGGCGTGATGTCTTTAAAGATGACTCCGGGCTCGGGATAGTCGGGGATGTCGACGATTTGAGATTCGAAGTCGTACATTGCATGACCTTTCAATGGGTTGCCGGATAAGCGGCAGCTGTTATTTGCCCGCGGTGGCGGTGCCGGTTTGCGAAGGGGCGACGACCTTGAGCGGCTTTACGAGAGAATCCTCGTGCGAAGCCGGCGCGACAGTTTCTTCGTTTTTTGCTTTGGTGAACTCGGAGCGAGTGATTTCCTCATCGAGTGCATCGATGTCGGCGTCCTCGACCACGGCGTTGAGCGACTCAAAAACGCGGTTCTTGAGCAGCGCAGTGTGCACACCCTCCGTCAGGTCGTGAAGCTTCTTAAACGCACGCTCGAGCTTGGCGTCGCGCTCGTCATCGGAGGTGTCCATGCCGAGCATGCTTACGAGCACTTGCTCAAACATCGAGGATTCGCGGTTGGCGGAAGACACGTACTGACGCAGGTTGCGCGGCTCGATATGGAAGCGTGACAGCTCGGAGCAGTAGCGGATGATCGGAAAATCGCGACCATCGACGAGCTCACGATTCTGCGGACTCTTGATGATGCGAATGAGGTCGTTCTCGGCGAGCGAGCGGATAAACGAGATCTCGACGCCCAGCATATCGGGAATGGTCTCGATGGGATGCAGCTTTTGTTTGGTCTCCTTGGGCTCCGTCTTAAGCGGAACATCGGACAGCAAGCCCACCTCGTAGGCGAGCGTTGACAGGTCCGTGGCGTTTTCCAAGCGCTGCTTAATCACGTTGAGCGGCATGTAGCGGGTCTTCTGCAAGTGCAGAATGACCTCCAGGCGATCAACGTCCTCCTTGGAGTACTGACGGTATCCCTTAGGCGTACGATGAGGGGTAATGAGCCCCTCATCTTCTAGAAATCTAATTTTTGAGTTCGAAAGATCGGGGTATGCGCCTCGAAGAAGGTTGACGACTTGGCCGATACTCAGATAGTTGCGTTCGGCCATGCCCTACTCACCGGTTTCGATGCGCTCCGGCGTGCTCTCGTGGTAGATGAGCGTAAACGTACCGATCTGGACGGAAGAACCATCGTGCAGCGGGGCCGCATTGACAATGGCGCCGTCGACCCAGGTGCCATTGAGCGAGCCCAGGTCCTCAATGCGAGCGCCGAGGCCCTCGCGAATAATGCGCGCGTGGCTACGCGAAACGGTCATGTCATTGAGGAAGATGCCGTTCGCAGGATCGCGGCCGATGGTGGTCACGTCGTCCTCGAGCTCAAAGGCGGCACCAGTCTGCGGACCCTTGACGATGGACAGAACGGGGGCGGTGATGCGCACGTTGGCCATGAGGTCGGGAACGGTGACGTCGCTTGAAGGCACGCGGAATACGCAGGTAGCGTCAGCAGTCTTATCATTGTGAGGCATATTGTTAACCATGTTGTCCATGACAACCCCTAACTTATCGCGGACGTGCCGCAAATAATGAACCGTACGTAATCATACCCCAACGAATCAGTCTTCGATTTCAGGGTTCAGAAAGTCGATGTCCTCGTCCTCGGGATGCGTGAGAGCTTGTTTAATGGCCGCTCCGCCCTTAATGGAGTAGATGACAGCCGTGAGCATGGAGAAGATCACGCCGCCGTACACAAAGAAGATGCCGAGGGGCACCGAGCTTCCGTTGAGGCCCGGGAAGGCCGTAAGGGTTGAAGGTAAAAGATGCAGGCCGTCAATAACGGGGAACCCGAGCAGCATGAGCGAGAAGCCAGTCATGAGCAGTGCAGTGGCAATCTTTCCGGGAAAGACGACATCGATGGGGCGACGGTGATAATGACGCACGATAAGCGTGCCGATGCCCAGATAGATGTCGCGGCCAATAATGAGCACGCAGACCCAGATGGGCAGCTCTCCGCGGACCACCAGCCCAAGTACGCCGGTGAACAGCAGCGCACGGTCGCAGATGGGATCCATGACCTTGCCGAGCCACGAGACCGTCTTGGTCATGCGGGCGATCTGACCGTCCATCCAGTCGGTAGAGGCGGCAACGGCGTAGATAACGATGGCGATGACGCGGTTGTTATCCGTCACAAACAGGTACAGAAATACCAGGGTGAGGATCAGGCGCGTAAAGGTGATGAAATTGGAGATCGTAAAGATCTTATTCGACGGGTAATCGGAAGTGCCGATAAGCTCCTTTTTGATCTTCTTTTTGATGCCCACAGGACTCCCCCGCTGGTTAACGACAAAACTTTCGCTACTATACCCGTTCCGGCGATGTCTATCCAGCGTAAGCATAGAGAGTCCAGACATATGGAGGATGCTACTGGGTTGTGCGGGATTCTGCATTTGTGTACATCAGCCTCCAAATATGACATTTTTCGGCATCTTTGATGGCTGACGTACACGTTTTGATTCGGTGATTACATCGATCGGGAAAGTTGTTGCTTTAAGCAAATTAATCATGATGTGCGGGTCGAGAAGGGTTGGCGCCAAAAGAGCCCAACGGCCGTTACAGCTTCGTTAGAAACGCGCCCCACCA
>CALJCO010000067.1 GCA_938023905.1 uncultured Collinsella sp.
CCCGCCGAGTCAGTGGGGCTGATAGAAAACCGGCCCGCGCCCCCTCACAGAAACGCGAGCCGTCAATTGAAAAGCTGCAGAATGCCAGGGACCGCCAAAACGAAGCACTCAAGCCAAGCGAGCAAACGTGTTATCGGAGCAGCTAGCCGAACCAGAACGCTTCCCAACAACAGCGGCAACCCTGCTGGTACCCCCTACGTCAGCGAGCGGCGCTCAGGTGCCCCAGGTCGCCGCGAAAGAGGAGCGACGCGTACTTCATGTACGCGAGCGACGGTTTGAGCGGCGAGATGGGGTGCCTGAGCGCCGCGCAGCGTCGACCCGTTACGCGGTTTGGCAAAACCGCGTAACCCCACTAGTCGTGATACTCGCCGCGGTCCCACTTCTCGAGGAACTCGTCAAAGAAGTGCGGGTCAGCCTGAGCCTCGGCGTCGGCTTTGTTGCAAGCATCGATCTTGGCGATCAGGGCATCGTGCTCGGGGGTCTTCTCGTAGGGCTCCTCCAGGAAGGCAAGCATGATGTCGGCCATCAGGAACTCGCCGGTGATCTTGCCGCCAAAGCCCACGATGTTGGCGTTGAGCTCGCGACGGGCATAGAGGGCAGAGGTCATGTCGCGAACCAGGGCGCAGCGGGCGCCGGGAACCTTGTTGACGGCGTTGGTGATGCCGATGCCGGTGCCGCACAGGGCCACGCCAAAGTCGGCCTTGCCGCTGGCAACAGCCTCGCCCACGGCCTTACCGTAGATGGGATAGTGCGTACGGGTGTGGCTGTAGGTGCCGCAGTCGAGCACCTTGTAGCCAGCCTGCTCCAGGCGGTCGGCCAGATAGATCTTCTCGTCCGTAACGATATGGTCGCAACCGATTGCGATGGTCTTCTTCATCAGAACGTCCTTTCGTCTGAATTCACAAGTTGAGATAGAAGTTCGAGTTCTCGGTGGCTCTCGTTAGGCCATCTTGTTGAGCATGTCGACACGGATCTGGTGACGGCCGCCGGCGTACTGGGCGCGCAGGAACTCGCGGGCGATCTTCTTGGCGACCTCGGTGCCCACAACGCCCGGGCCCATGGTGACCATGCGCGAGCCGTTGTGCTCGCGGGTCATGTAGGCGGAACGCTCGTCGGAAATGTTGGCGACGACCATGCCCTTGATCTTGACGGCGGCCATATAGGAGCCGACGCCGTACTTATCGAATGCGAAGCCCTGGGAATCCTTGTGCTCCAGCAGGTCCTTGGCAACGGCGGTCGCGGAATCGACAAAGTCCGCAGCAGGGGTCTCGGAATAGTCGACGACCTCGTGACCGTCAGCGATGAGCATCTCCTTGATGGACTCCTTCATCGACATACCGTCGGCATCGGAAGCGATTACAACCCTCATGACATCCTCCTTGAGAGATACGCAGGTGCGTAGTTTCTGTTTGGAAGTGTTGAATCGCGCTCAGGTCCGGGCATCTGAATGTGCGGTTCTTCACTGTTCATGTTTATTTGAACACATTCGAACATAGGTTGCAACCATTATTTGTTTAACTTTGTTCTTTTTTGAACAAATACCGTTTACGGTTGATTGCCGACCGTTTGAGCCCGGCGCAGACGTAGCGACCATGTCTTCAAGAAACAAAAGGGCGGCCGAGAACGTGTCTCGGCCGCCCTTCTTACGGTTGATCTTCCAAAGATCGCTTTGCCGCCTACTCAGACTGCCCGCTCTTCTTGGCATGTTTGGACGGAGCGCTCAGAAAACGTCCCGTTAAATAGTTCGCCGGGCCGGAAATATCGATCCCCAGCAGCGTGTGCCCCAGCCACAGAAACGCCGCGAGCACCAGCAATGGAATAACGCACGAAGTCACAATCATCACGATGACGCCTTCGATCAGATCGGTCACCTGTTGCACAATCTCATCGGTCATCTGTTTGGCGCCGTTGGTCACCGACGCGACAAGACCCGAGGCACCGTCGGCAAGCTGCTCAAGCACGTTCTTGGATTCTGTGGACTCGGACTTTTTCTTGCTCGTTTTGGAGCTATTGCCGTCTGCCGCACCCGCAGCGTCGGCCGCCTTTTGCTCGGCCGCTTCGATGCTCACCCGATACGTCTCGTCGACCTTTTGCGACACCCATACGCTTGCAGGCACCAAGGCCATGCCGATCACGGCAACCACCAGCACGCGGGTCGCCACGCGGCGCAGGACAGCGCTCGTGCTCCACCGTCCGTGAATGCCAAGCGAGACCGCAAAGAGCACCAGCGCAAACGGGATTAAGATGCCCAAGCCAACCGACCACAAAATCGTGAGCAAATATTTCTCTAGGTAGAGCACGGCAAGCACGATGCCCAAGTTACCCGAAAGCTGCGCGAGCTGCTCGGCAACCGGCGTTCCCGTATCACCCGGCAGCGCGGTAATGCCCGCAGACAGCGCCACGCACGAGGTCGTGAGCGCCAAAACGTTGCCCTTCTTTTGGTCGATGACCTCGATGGTGGAGTCCCATGTTTTGGTATCGGCAAAATGCGGACGAGCCACAAAGCCCGACAGCAGCGCCAGTACCACGAGTGCAACGATAAAGCCAATCTGCAGCTTTTTGTTTGCGCACACGACATCGGACAGGCTGGGCTGCAGCTCGGTTACCGTCGTGTGCTCGGTTATCTGGACAGGACGCCCATGAGCCATCTCGTGCGCGTCTCTTTTTTGTATTGACCCGTTATCCGGCATTTGGATGCCTCCTCATTCCGGCCTGTATTGCGGTGGAAAGTATACCCACCCATCGAAAAACCGAACGGGAGGGCGTGCAGAAGCTCCATAACGCTGCTAGTCGAATAGTGCCATTTCAAAACTATGCCGGTTTACTACGATAAAACCGATAGGACCGACCACATTTGCTATTAGCAGAAAATGACAAGCTTTCTACCTGCGGCTTTGATAACGCTGTTCTTTCCATAGTTGAAAGAATGCGATTCATCGTAGTAAACCGGCATAGTTTTGTAACCGACAGACCGAGTCGGCACCGCAGCAAACCTAATGACCCGGTTTCTTCCATCCTCAAAGGATCGAATGCATGGCAGGAGTGTCCCAAACTGCCGGCAGATAAGGAACGTCCCCAAGTGCCGGGTAAACAGAAAAGCCCTGCCGCGGGTAGCGGCAGAGCTTTTGGAAGGGGACTTGGTTGTGAGAGCTCGTTAGGCGAGCTTAGCCTCGAGTGCGGCGATGCGCTTATAGGCATCGATGGTAAAGCGGGTCTGCTTCTCCAGGATCATGGTGGTCATGAGAGTGTCCTGAGCGTGAGCCATGATGAAGGTCATCTCCATCTCGCCGCCGCCGGCCTCCTGCGAAAGCAGCTTGGTCTGCGTGTCGTGGGCGCCGATAAGTGCATCGCTGGCATCCTTGTGCAGCTGCTCGGCCTTCTCAAAATCACCCTCGCGAGCAGCATCGAGCGCTGCAAGCAGATCGGTCTGGGCGTCGCCCGCGTATGCGACAATCTCAAATCCAACCATCGAGATTTCTTCTTTGGTTGCCATATTGCGTTCCTTTCACATATGAACCAACGGAGAGCATCGCGTCCGGGCATACGCGCTGCGCTGTGTATGGCAGGAACATTAACATTCAAACAAAAAAGAACAGCGCAAAACGTAATTTCGAGCTATGAACGGTTGCTTTTCACCCGTGAACGGTTTTTAAACCAATCTGAACATTCTCAAACACAATTAGCGGCAACCCAAACAGGTCCGCACCCTAGCGTATATCGCGCACCGTATCGCCCTCGACGAGCACACCCGGAAACAGCATGTGCTCCACACCGGGTGCAGCGCCCTCGGCGCCGGCAATCTTGTCGACCGCCCACATGCCGACGCGCTTGTTGTCAAAGCGCACCGTAGTCAGGCGACGATCGGGCACGATATCGCCCAAACTATCGTCAACACCCACCACGCTTACGTCCTGGGGCACGTGCTTCCCGCGCGACTCGAGCCCGCGAATGCAGCCGTAGGCCATGGCATCGTTGGAAGCATAAATGGCTGTGCAGTTCGAATCGTCCGCAAGCACCTGGCCGGCGGCATATCCGCTCTGTGCCGTCCAATCGCCACGGACGAGTCGCGGCGGCTCAATACCATGCGCGCGCAATGTCTCGCGCCAGCCCTCCTCGCGACGCATGCCCGAAAGCGAGCGCTCGGGGCACGAGATAAAGTGCACGGTCTTGTGCCCCTGCTCCAGCAGGTACTCGACCACCTGGCGCGAGCAATCGAACTGGTCGTTATCGACTGTTGAACAGAGCGGGTGCTCCAGCATGGTAACGAGCACCGTCTGCATACCGGGCAGCGGCTCGAAGGTGCCAAAGTCCGCCGGCATGCGATTCATGATCACAACCATGCCATCCACCGGCAGCGCGCTCATGCGCGACGATGCGCTCTCGAGGGTATACGGATGCCCGTCTACTTTAGTGAGGGTGATGGCATAGCCATGTTTGTCGGCCGCGGCGGCAAAGCCCTCCATACGGTCGAGGTTGCCGGTGCCGGTAATGTTGAACATGGCGACGCCGACGGTCTTAAACTTGCCGCGGCGCAGCGATCGACCGGCAAAATTGGGGCGATACCCCAGCTCGCGCATGGCGGCGCGCACGCGCTCCTTGGTCTCGAGGCGCACGCTGGGCGAATCGTGCACCGTACGCGAGACTGTCTGCTCCGAGACGCCCGCGAGACGCGCCACGTCCTTAACGGAAACCGATTTTTTAACAGCGGCCATAGGTCGATCTTTCTATGTCAACGATGCCATTGAAGACATCCTGCGCAGTCATTTTGAACACCTTTAAGTATATCCAACGCCTCCCCAACGATACGCTTACCACCCAAAACCTACCGTTCACCGACAATTCTGCTTCCCCGAGCGGCTTTTGTCGCCCAAATGTTAACGTTGCCATTGTGCAAACACAGAGCCACCGGGCGGCTCAAACGTTTACGCGCAAGGAATCGACGGTCCACAGGCACAAGGGCCACCGGTTCGCGTCTTTTTTTGTGCCGCAAAATGGCAACGTCAACATTTTGGCAACCGAACGTCAAAAGCTACCATCGTTGCTAACCCACCGACTCTTAGGAGCATTGCATGGAGCAACTCATCGCCATCATCGAAAAGGGCCAGCCCTTTTTCAACGCGATCGCCCGCAACAAGTACCTCAAGGCGATCCGCGACGGCTTTATCTCCGTCATCCCCATCATCATCTTCTCGTCCATCTTCTGCCTGGTAGCCTCGGTCCCCAACATCTGGGGTTTCTACTGGCCCGATGACATCAACAACGCCCTGTGGAAGTGCTACAACTACTCCATGGGCATTCTGGCCATCGCCTGCGCCGCCACCACGGCCAAGCACTTCGCCGACGCCCAGAACCGCGATCTACCCAAGAACAACCAGATCAACTTCATCTCGTGCATGTGCGCAGCCATCATCGGCTTCTTGCTCCTTTCGAGCGACACGATCGCCACGGATGCTGCCAGCGGCTTCAACACCACCTACCTTGGTTCCAAAGGCCTGTTGATCGCCTTTATCGCTGCGTTTGTGACCGGCATCATCTACAAGTTCTTCATTAAGCGCAACATCACCGTCAAGATGCCCGAGCAGGTTCCGCCCAACATCTCGCAGACCTTTAAGGACATCATCCCCTTCTCCGTCTGCATCACCGTCTTTTGGGTCTTTGACATCGTCTTCCGCGCTGCCTTTGGCTTCTGCTTTGCCCAGGGCGTCATCCAGGTGTTCCAGCCCCTGTTCACCGCCGCCGACGGCTATATCGGCCTCGCTGTGATCTACGGCGCTATGAGCCTCTTCTGGTTCGTCGGCGTCCACGGCCCCTCGATCGTCGAGCCCGCCATCGCCGCCGCTCTCGTTGCCAACATGACCGACAACCTGGCTGCATTCCAGGCCGGCGAGCACGCCACCGCCGTCCTGACGCAGGGAGCCCAGTACTTCGTCGTCTGCATGGGCGGCACCGGCGCCACGCTCGTCCTGGTCTTTATGTTCTGCTTCCTGGCCAAGTCCCAGGAGATGCGCGCCGTCGGCAAAGCAGCCATCGTCCCCGTGTGCTTTGCCGTCAACGAGCCGCTGCTGTTCGCCGCGCCTATCGTGCTCAACCCCGTCTTCTTTGTCCCGTTTGTCTTTGCCCCGATCGCCAACATCTGGATCCTCAAGGTCTTTATCGACTTCTTGGGCATGAACGGCTTTATGTACACCCTGCCCTGGACCGTCCCCGGCCCCATCGGCACCATCATGGGCCTGGGCTTCCAGCCGCTCGCCTTTGTGATGCTCGCCATCATCCTAGTCATCGACTTTGCCCTGTACTACCCGTTCTTCCGTGCCTATGACGCCCAGAAGTGCGCCGAGGAGGCCGAGATCTCCCAGGAGGAGCTCGCCGCCAAGAACGCCGAGAAGGCCGCCAAGCTCAACGACGCCTTCCAGGGTAAGGCCGACGCCAAGAGTGTTGCCGCCGGCGCCGCTGCCGAGGTCGTAAAGACCGACGCTGCCCCCGCTGCTGCCGCCACCGAAGCTACGGCCGCCAGCGACCTCAACGGCAAGCGCGTACTCGTGCTCTGCCAGGGCGGCGGCACTTCGGGCCTGCTCGCCAACGCACTGGCCAAGGCCGCCAAGGAGCGCGGCATCGATCTTGAGACCGCCGCCGATGCCTATGGCAACCACGTGGACATGCTTCCCGACTTTGACCTGGTCGTCCTGGCCCCGCAGGCCGCCAGCTACCTGGCCGACCTGCAGAAGGACTGCGAGCGCGTGGGCAACAAGTGCGTCGCCTGCCGCGGTAAGCAATACATCGAGCTCTCCCAGAACGGCGACAAGTCTCTCGCCTTTGTGAGCGAGCAGCTGTCGAAGTAAGTAACGCTTAGGGCCAGCCGACTATCCAAGACCGGCTGGCCCTTCGATTTAAACGATTGGATCATCATGTCCGTTAACCCTGCCAGCGTCACCAACCCGCCCGCGCAGTTTCCCGAGGACTTTGTCTTTGGCGGCGCCACCGCTGCCTACCAGGTAGAAGGCGAGACCCGCACCCACGGAAAGGGCAAGGTCGCCTGGGACGACTTCCTGGAGGCCCAGGGCCGTTTCTCCCCCGACCCCGCCTCCGACTTCTACAACCAGTACCCCGTCGATCTGGAGCTGTGCGAGGAGTTCGGCATCAACGGCATCCGCCTCTCCATCGCCTGGAGCCGTATCTTCCCCGAGGGTACTGGCAAGGTAAACCCCGAGGGCGTGCAGTTCTACCACGATCTCTTTGCCGAGTGCCACAAGCACCACGTTGAGCCGTTTGTCACGCTGCATCACTTTGACACGCCGCTGCCCCTCTTTGAGAAGGGCGACTTCCTCAATCGCGAGACCATCGACGCCTTTGTGGACTTTGCCACCTTCTGCTTTAAGGAATACGCTGACCAGGTGACCTATTGGTTCACCTTTAACGAGATCTGGGCTGACGCCTCCAACACCTACATCGAGGGCACCTTCCCCGGCGGCGTCAAAGCTCATCTGGCCGAGGCCTTCCAGTGCGAGCACAACATGATGCTTGCCCACGCCAAGGCTGTGCTGGCCTTCCACAACGGCGGCTTTAAGGGCAAGATCGGCGTCATTCAGTCGTTAGAGTTCAAGTACCCGCTCAACGAGAACGACCCCGCCGACATCAAGGCCGCCAACAACGAGCACGTGCTGCAAAACCAGTTCCTGCTTGACGCCACCTTCCGCGGCGACTATGCCCCCGACACCCTCGAGTGCGCCAACCGCCTGGCTGCCGTCTCGGGCGGCACCATCGAGATCCTGGACAAGGACCTCGAGATTATGCGCGAGGCCGCGCTCTACAACGACTACCTGGGTGTCAACAACTACCAGTGCCGTTTCCTCAAGGCCTACGACGGCGAGAACGACCTGCACCACAACGGCACGGGCGAGAAGGGTACCGGCCGCTGGCGCGTCAAGGGCATTGGCGAGCATGTGAACAAGCCCGGCATCCCCACCACCGACTGGGACTGGATCATCTATCCCGAGGGTCTGTTCGATCTGCTCGTCTACATTAAACAGCGCTACCCCAACTACAAGCAGATTTTCATTACCGAAAACGGTATGGGCTACAAGGACCCCTACAAGGACGGCTTTGTGGACGACCAGCCGCGCATCGACTACATCGAGCAGCACCTGCGCTGGTTGCTCAAGGCCATGGAGGTGGGCGTCAACGTGGGCGGCTACTTCCTGTGGAGCCTGCAGGACCAGTTCTCCTGGACCAACGGCTACAACAAGCGCTACGGCTTCTTCTACGTAGACTTTGAAACCCAGAAGCGCACGCCCAAGGCAAGCGCCTACTGGTACAAGCACGTGGCGCAGACCCGTCGTCTGGACTAGTGGCTTGCAGTTGGCGTAATTGCCCTGCTCACATAACTTGTCCCCATTTCTCAGCCGGGGGCGGCACGTCACACGGCGCGCCGCCCCCGGTCTTTTTGTGCAGGTCGGAAGCCGTTTGTCTCGATCTGTAACATCCAGCCGAGCTTTTCAGTCCCAACTGTTACAGATTGAGATGAAAGGGACCGACCAGGCCGAATTGTCTCAATCTGTAACACTAAAACCGGTTTTGGACGTCTAGCTGTTACAGATTGAGACAAACTCACAGGTCAGCCCCCTGTATCTCCCTCCGTTCTTGCTAGCAGATGACCTGCGTGTGCTCCTCGATGGCGGCGCGATCTCCATCAGCAATACCCGGTTCGCATACCACGGCGTCCAAATTGTCCAGGCGGCAGAAGGTGTAGAAGTCGCGCTTGCCGATCTTGCTGGAGTCGGCAATCAGATAGCGCGAGTCGGCCTTGCTAAAGGCGAGCTGCTGGATGCGGCCCTCTTCCATGTTGGACGTGGACACGTCGCCGTCCAAAATGCCGTTGGCGCCGATATAGGCTGCGTCGATTCCCAGCGTGCGCAGGGTATCCTCGGCTGTTGGTCCCACAAAAGCGGCGGTGCGGCGACGGTACATACCGCCCACGAGGCACAAGTCGCAGTCCTCGCGCGCCTCGAGCAGGTTAAACACCGAAAGCGAATTGGTCACAATGCGCAGGCGAAACGTCGGCAGCATCGAGGCCATCTGCTCCACCGTGGTGCCCGTGCCCAAAAAGATGGTCGAGCCCTCCTCGATAAGCTCCACAGCACGGCGCGCAATCTGCAGCTTTTCCTCAGCATGCTTAGTGCGCTTTTCGCTGTGCGAATACTCATGGCGCAACATAGCGTGCGGACGGCCCTGTGCACTGCGGGCTCCGCCGTGCACGCGCTCGATCTCGCCTAGGCTCGCAAGTTCTTCGAGGTCGCGGCGAATCGTCATGTCCGAAACGCCCAACGCATCCGAAATCTCTTTGACCGAGACCGTGCCCTGCTCCTCGAGCAGCTGACGAACCTTATCCTGTCGCTCTGCCTTAATCACGATGAATCCTCGCCGTTCTTTGCGCGCATATCATTCAAACAGTAACGAACAAATTGTATCAGACTCGTACGCGTCAAAAATGAACGCCCGCACAGCTCCAATCATCACTTTTTTGAGAAAAATACCCCCAGCTTTAGTGGGGTGTAGTGATAATCTCGCCTGTTCGCGCTACAGTTTGTCCGAAATATCTCGATGTTAGGAACCAAATGATCACTTCCGAGCTTTTCGGCACCGCGCCGTGCGGTACCCCCGTTCATCGTTACACCCTCAACGGGCCCGAGATCTGCGTTCGCATTATGGACTATGGCGCCACCGTGCTGGGTATCGATGTGCCCGACATTCCCGGCAACGTGCGCGATGTGGTGCTGGGCTTCGATAAGCTCGAGGATTACTTTGACAACCCCGCCTGCTTTGGCGCGACCATCGGCCCCGTGGCAAACCGCACCGCGGGCGCCACGATCACCATCGACGGCACGGACTGGCATATGCCCGCCAACGAGGGCGCCAATAACCTACACAGCGATCTTGAGCACGGCCTGCATAAACGCGTGTGGGATGTTGAGCTCGACGAGGTCCATAACGCTGTGCGCATGACCACCTCGCTTAAGGATGGCGAGCTGGGCCTGCCCGGCAACCGAGCCTTTACGGCCGTGTTTACCGTGACGCGCACCGGCGTCTTCCGCATCGAGTATAGCTGCGAGAGCGACCGCGCCACCTACGTGTCCATGACCAACCACACGTACTTTAACCTTGCAGGCCATAACGCCGGCATGGACTGCGAACATTTCTTTGTCGCCAACGCCGCCCACTACCTGCCCATTAACGAGCAGAACATCCCCACCGGCGAGATTGCTCCGGTCGAGGGAACACCGTTTGACTTTCGCGAGCTTCGCCCCGTCGCACCCGGCATGGAGGCCGACGACCCGCAGATCAAGCAGGCCCGTGGCTACGATCACTGCCTGTGCATCGATGGCTATCAGTACGGCCGCAACCTGCGCCGCGCGATGCACGTCGAGGAGATGTGGACCGGTCGTGAGATGGACTACTACACCACTGCCCCGGGCGTGCAGCTCTACACCGGCAACTGGCTGGGCGACGAGCACGCCAAGGACGATGCCAACTATGGCTGGGGCGCCGGCTTTGCCCTCGAGGCCGAGATGTACCCCGACACGCCGCACCAGCCTCTGTTCCCGCAGGGCATTGTGGGCCCGGGCCATCCCTACAGCAATGTGATCGAATACCACTTTATGAGGCACTAAGCCCGCAACGCGACATATCGCACAGCAGCGCCCGCCGGCACCACCGCCAGCGGGCGCTTTTTCATCTTTTAGGCTCGTTTTTTCTGTGACTGTATGAGTGACATATCAAAACTATGCCCATTTACTACGTTTAGCCCGGGATGCTCGACCATGCACCGGTTTTTGTTACATTTGTGAGCAGTATACCTGCGGTTTTGTTTATCTCAAATTCGACATGCTCGACGATAGCCAATCAAACGTAGTAAATGGGCATAGTTTTTGACAGGCGGCATCGCGCGCGTCCCTCGCAAGGGCAAAATGATCCGTTTTCCTCCGTCCCCAAGGGATCAGTTGAACAGATTGCCAATGGGGTCGGGGGCGGAACTGGGGAGATAGCGGATTTCTAGCTCTATGCCGAGCTTTTGCAACTCTTTGAAGGCGGCGATGTCCGTATCGTCTACGGCAATGGTAGGCGTTGCAGAGCGCTTGCCCTCCCCTGCCTGCATATGGCCAATGCTGATCTTGGTTATTGGCACACCACCCTTAACCAGCGCGAGCGCATCGGCGGGTGAGGCCACTATGATCAAGATCCATTGACGCGGCGTTGCGGTATGAATGATGTCGATAGTCCTTTGCACCGAGAAAAACCGCGTCCAAACGCCTTCTGGCACCGCCACCCTCATTGGTGCCCATTGGCGCGAATCCGCCGCGATCTCATCGTTGACGATTAGGACAAGGTTGGAACCCACGGCTTCGTTCCACAGCTCAACGTCTTGCCCGTAAATGAAACGGTCATCGATACGCGTAAGAAGAATCTTGGGTTGAGCCATGGCTGCCCCATTCTGTTTGAGACCCATACGAGCGGGACGTCGACCGCCAACTCAACAGCAGGTCAAGTAACAAATGGGCACTGCAGACATCACGCCTCTAATATTAGTGCATTTAAAGTGAGAAAAGCCGTCAGAACACTTGCGCGGATGAGCGATGTCCCGTATCATAGACAGCCGTTGACGCCTCAGTTGCGTCACCACATGGCCGCCAGCGTAGCTCAGTTGGTAGAGCACCGCTCTCGTAAAGCGGGGGTCACCGGTTCGAGCCCGGTCGCTGGCTCCATTGCACAAGATAGCCGCCTTCGGGCGGCTTTTTTGTTTTCGATTTTGAGTGCGTGCGCGCCAATCCAAACATCGCCACGTCAACGGCGACCCACTCGGTGGACTTCGGGTTTAATGCTTAGGGGCGGGGATTTACCAAAGTGAAATCTTAATGAAAAGAAACCCAGCTGCAACAATTGCCATGGTGAGGGCTCGAATTGGCCATATAGATCTAAAATAGTCACAATATACAAATGTCGAGAGATATTGGCGATATAGATGAAAAGAACTAAGGGTTTTCTTTTGTTGGTAATGATGCTGCTCGGACTGTTCTGCCTGAGTGGCCCTTCTTGGGCCGAGGCTGCCTGTCCTGAAGGTGAGCCTCAGCAGTCTTATACGGGCAGCCTGCTGATAACTGCTAAGGAGGGCGATGCCGACTCTCAGTCTGGGGTAAATCCCCTTGCCACTTTTGAGGGGGACGGCGGAACGGTCAAGCTTGACCATATTGGTAGCGGGATTTTGAGGTGGCAAGTTCTTCCGGACAAAATTGCGAACGATCCCTTCTCTTTTGCTGGAACGATATATCTATACAAGGTTGTGAGCGGAAAACAAAAATACGTCGATTGCTATCCGACAAACGGGTCTGGAATTGCATTCACCGGCATTTCGGGGCAGATTGATACACATGTACGAAAGGGAACCTATGTGGTGCGTTGGGTTGGAGCTGCTGCAGGCCCGATATGGATTGCGGTCTTGCGCCCCGATGTCCAAATAGGTTTCTCTCTCTAGACGGGAAGTTGCTCATGGACGCCATATATGACGGAGATGACTGGGTCGATCATTATACTTGGCGCCTGGTCGGCTCGAACGACAATGGGGATGTGGTGTTTGATGGACTATGTCCAAAGCATCTCCATCCTTTTGTCTCGTCGTTAATTGAGAGTTCCGCTCGTGTTGCCCCCTACAGCTCGGCATCGCTTCATGATACGGACGTTTTGAAGACCATAAGGGAATCAATTGACGAGGGAACGATGAGCGGCCCGCTGTTTTCTCGGCTTGTGGGGCTAGATGAGATTGGCTCGAAACGACTGCTTGCGGGCGAAAAAGTGGAACTCACTTATCGGTCGATGATTTCAATCCTGCGGCTAGCCGATGTTCTTCGCAAATAAATGAGGCTTCCCTATTCAAAAAACCGAAAACCCCGCCAAACGTGATTTCCCTAGGGAAAAAACGCTTGGCGGGGTCCTGGCGTGTTTTCCCTAAGGGGATCACGCCATCAGACGAGCAGCTCAGCCGAGCAGTTCGCTACTCCTCCCAGTAAGCATCTGCAAGCAGCTTAAAGCAAATCTTCTTGACCGGCTGTGCGCCATCGCCCGGGAACTCGAGCGTGGGCATGTGAGGCTCGCCGGCAACGAACAGTGCAAACTTATCGTCGGCAAGATCGCCGGCGATCGAAGCGTCGGAATCGACCAGATCGTAGTCGTCCTTCTCGTCAAACTCCTGAACCAGCGTCAGGCTGCCCGTGGCGACCTTAAAGGCCTCGCGACCCTCGACGTCGATCTGCAGGTCGTGATAGCGCTGATGCGTCTCATAGTGAGCCTCGGCCTCGGGACGCGTCGTGGGAGACATGACGTTCGCAAAGACCTTCTCACCCAAAATCGGATGGCTGCCGACCTCGAGCTGTGCCGGGTCGTTCTCCTCGAGCCAGTCGATCAGCACGTCGAGGCCCTTGAGCATTCCGCGGTACTCCTCGATATCGCCCAATGCACCGTAAATCATCTAAATCCCCTCTCGGATCGCTTCTTTGGCGGCTAATCGGCAAACGCGTTACCGATGCTGTTGCCACCCACATACGCCTCGACCAGGGTAAGGTCGGGATTGAACACGACAAACTCGGCGTCGCGCCCCAGCATAATGCTACCGCACTTGTCGTCGACATGAGCTAGCAAGCAATGCCGGGGCCGACGCCCAGGCTTTTACAGCTCGGTCACGACAACGCCGTTGTAGACCTCGTCCCAACGGTCCATGACCAGATGGCCGGTCATGGGATCCATGGCATTGAGCTTGCCGCAGGTGTTGGCGGTACGCAGCACCGTCTCGTCGTCCGCGCCAGCAGCAATGGCATGCGCGAAGCCAGCGATAGTGGAGTCACCAGAGCCCGTGGCGTTAACGGCAGGGATATCGGGCGTCTTTGCGCGGAACGCACGGCCATTGTGGAAGCCAACGGAGCCGGCAGCGCCCATGGACACGACGACCCAGGGGATATCGGAGAAGCGGGCATCAGAGGCGAGCGCGGCGCGGAGCTCGTCCACATCGTCGGTGGTAAAGCTCGTACCCAAAAGGCCGTTGATCTCGGTCAGGTTAGGCTTGACCAGCTCGGGCTTAATTTCGGACTTAAGGGCGGCCTCGAGCGAAGCACCCGAGGTATCGAGCAACACCTTGGCACCGGCGTTCTCGGCAATGCCCGTGATCTTGGCATAGTAGTCTGCCTCGACACCGCGGGGCAGCGAACCCGAGATGGTGACGACGTCGGCCTTGCTCGCAAGCTCGGTAAACTTGGCGGTAAAGGCATCGAGCTCCTCGGGGGCAATTGTCGGGCCGCTCTCGAGCAGCTCGGTCTGGTTGCCGGCGTGGAGGATGTTAAGGCAAATGCGGGTCTCGCCCTTGATGGGCACAAAGTCGTTGTTAATACCGTTGGCGTCCATGAGCTCAGCCATGTAAGCACCCATGTGGCCGCCGAGCAGACCGGTTGCCACGACGTCGTCGCCCAGCTGACCCAGCACACGGGCCACGTTGAGGCCCTTGCCGCCGGCGGTCTTTTCGGGCGTCACACGGTTGACGTCGTCGATAACGAGCTCATCGAGCTGATAGCGCGTATCGACAGACGGGTTCATCGTAACGGTGAGGATCATTTTTAGCTCCTTATCTCGCAGGCTCCTAGTGCCTCGCGATACGAGTCGACAAAACGGAATTACAGAATCTCAATCGTGAACGAGCGAACGACGGTCTCCTTGGGCTTGGCGACAAGGCAGCCGCGCTTATGCTCAAGCACGTCATCCTCATCGGAGCAGGTCGAAAGGCCGCCCCAGGGCTCAACTGCCACAAAATCGCCCTCGGGCTTACTCCACACGATGAGGTACGGAAAGCCCTCGAAGCTCAGGCGAACGCCCTTGTCCTCGCCCTTTTTGGAAAGCGTGACCTGACGACTCTCGAGTATGTCAAAGATGGTCTCCGCAAAATCGAAGAGCTCGTGCGACAGGGGCAACGTCTTCCCCACCATGGGGTTCTTGGAGCGGTTTGCCACATCAATCAAGCCAGTCGAAGGAACGGCGGTGCAGAGCTCCGCAGCCTCGTCCTTCTCAAAGCGCAGCTCGTAGTCCGTATAGGCCTCGCCCTCGTCGAGCGGGCACCTAAAGCCGGGGTGTCCACCGATAAAGAACGGCATGTCCTCGGTGCCCTCGTTGGTCACCTCATAGGAGACGCGCACGGTATCCCCCTCAAGCGCATAACGAGCGACAAGCTTAAACGGGTACGGATAATCGCTCAGCAGCGCGGCGTTATCCTCCGAAGCCAGGCACATCGCCAGCTCGTTCTCGCTCTGGCTCAGCAGCTTCCACTCCTGTTTGCGCGCAAACCCGTGGCGAGCGAGCTTCACATGATGCCCGGCAAACGTCATGGCGCTACCATCACGCAGGCCTCCGCAAATCGGGAAGCAAATCGGTGCCTGGCCGGACCACACGGCGGGATCACCCTGCCACAGGTACTCGCGACCTCCAGCCTCAATCGAGGTAAACGAGCCGCCGGCCGTGGAGACCTTGATAGAAATCGAATCGTTGGAGAGAGCGTATTCCATTGTCCATCCTTTCGAACAACTGCTTTTTGCTCGCAAGAACCCGTCTCGGCCCTGACCAAAGGACAAACCCGCACGTTCATCGATGCGTCCGGTATCCCAGCCATGCAACGGGGTACCATACAGACATTGATGCAATTACAGCTGAAAGGCCTTCTTATGCGAACCATCATCCTTTATGCCTCACGCCACCACGGCAATACGAAAAAGCTCGTGGACGCCATCGTCGAGGCGCACCCCGAAATCGATACCCTCGACGTGAAGTCACTCGGTAAAAACGAGTACCCCGACCTGCACGAATACCATCTGATCGGCGTCGCCACGGGCATCTATTACTCCGAGATCGACAAGGACATGGCACGCGTGCTCACGAACGTGCTGCAGCCGCAGGACAAGGTGTTTGGCCTTATGACCTACGGTGGCAAAAACAAGTGGTACGGCAAGGATATCGATGGCATCTGCCGCATGAGGCAGGCCATCTTTATGGGCGTCTACGGCTGCCCCGGCTTTGATACGTGGGGGCCGTTCAAACTCACCGGCGGTGTCCAAAAGGGGCACCCGAACGCTGAGGAAATTAAGGGCGCCGTCGACTTCTTCGACAAGATCGAAGACGAGTATGGCGACATCATCGTCGAAGAGTATGCCAAGCGCGAGAAGCGTCTAGCCTACGAAAAGGAGCATCCTGCAGGAGGCCTGGTGGCCGGCGTTAAGCGCACGGCAAAGAAGATCGCTAACAAGCTGTAACTGTAAAGGTGCTTTTGAGCGTTTAACCCATACGGCGGGTCCGAGCAGATTCGGGCCCGCCGTCTTTTTCTATCGTTACTCGGTAAAGGCGTTGCCGACGCTCTGGCCGCCAACATACGTCTCGACGAGGGTGAGCTCGTGGTCGAACACGACAAAGTCGGCGTCGCGACCCGGCATGATGCTGCCGCACTTATCCTCGATGTGCGCGGAGCGTGCCGGCACCTCGGTTGCCATGCGAATGGCGATATCGGCGCTGGCGATGCCCCAGTCGACGATGTTCTTGACACCCTGGGCAAGCGTGAGCACCGAGCCGGCAATGCTCTTGCCGTCGGCGAGCCAGCACAGGTTGTCCTTCATGATGACGTCCATGCCGCCACTGGTGTAGCTGCCCTCGGGCATGCCGCCGCAGCCCAGGCAGTCGGTGATGAGTACCGTGTGCTGCCAGCCCTTTGCCTGCAGCAGCGCCTTGATGGCGGCAGGGTTTACGTGCTTGCCGTCACAGATGATCTCAGCGTAGGTCTCGGGCGTGGACATGGCAGCACCCACGACACCGGGCTCACGGTGATGCAGCCCGCGCTGGCCGTTATAGGTATGCGTAAAGCAGCTGGCACCGGCGTTGATGGCGGCGATGCACTCATCGTAGGTGGCGTCGGAGTGACCGATGCTGGTCACGACGCCCTTCGCGTTGAGGGCGGCAGCATAGGTGGCAGCGCCATCGCGCTCAGCGGCCATAGCGCTCTTGACGATACGTCCGCCAGCAGCCTCCTGCCACTGGTCGAAGACCTCCTCGGAGGGATCGATCAGGTAAGCGGGGTTCTGCGCGCCCACGTGCTTCATGGTAAAGAAGGGGCCCTCCAGGTAGATGCCCTGAATGCGAGCACCGCAGAAGTCGGGGCCGCGACCCTCGTCCGCCTGGGCGATAGCGGCGCAGGCGTCCTTGATCTGCTCGACGCCATCGGTGAACGTCGTGGGCAGCCAGCTGGTGGTACCGCGACGGGCGAGCTCGGTCGAGCTGATATCAATGCCCTCGGGATCGTTATCGGTAGTCGAGTGGTTATAGAAGCCATGAATGTGGGTGTCGACCATACCCGGTGCGATCCACGATCCCGTGTAGTCCTTAATCTCGCAAGAGGGCTCGTCGGCCTGCCAGGCGCCAAAGACGCCATCCTCGACCATAAGATAGCCGCCCAGTTGCGGGCCTGCCGGCAAGAAGAACTTGTCAGCCTTAATTGCGTACGTGCTCATATGCACTCCTTGCTTCTAAAGCAGTTGACTGTGGTGATGCTTATACCCAGCTCAGGTAAAACAAAAAGCGCCCGCCCGCCGTTATGAGCGGACGGGCGCCCTTACAGGGGGGACGCGATTAAGCGGTGAAGGGGTGAATTGTCACGCCCTTAACCACGCGGTTGACCGTGCCGGTGGGGCTCGGCGTATCGGGCGTGTTGCCCACGCGCACGGAGTTGAGCAGGCTGATAGCCTGGGCAAACATCACGAACGGCAGGGCAAGGTAGCCCTCGGGAAGCGCCTCGTAGCCCTTAAAGGTAAAGGACTCGCCCTCGTAGACGGTAGCGCCATCCTGCTGAACGGCAACGGTGTGCTGAGCGATCTTGTCGCCACCGATCTCGTTGAGGATGTCGATGTCGTACTGACGGGTGTAGGCGTCGTTGTTGACGAACACGAAGACGAGCGTCTTATCGTCGACGAAGGACTTAGGTCCGTGACGATAGCCCATGGAGGTGTCGTAGGAAGTAGCGACCAGACCGTGAGCAAGCTCGAGAATCTTAAGCTGGCTCTCCTGAGCAAGGCCGCCAAAGGAGCCGGAGCCCAGGTAGGTCACGCGATTGAAGTCGCCAGCGAGGTAATCGGCAACCTCGGACTCGCGAGCGATAACCTCCTCGCCCATCTTGGCGATGGTCTCGACCCACTCGGCCTTCTGCTCGTCAGAGGCAGTGTCGAAAATAAGGGTGGAGAGCAGGGTCATGCAGGTGTAGGAACCGGTCATGGCGAAGCCCTTGTCGTTGGCGCGCGGGATGAGCAGCGTCAGCGCATTGGGATCATCGGCGGACTCGACGGCAAGCTTGCCCTCGGGAGCGCAGGTGATGTTGAGGAACTTGACGTTGTGGACGAGCTCCTTGGCAACGGCAACGGCGGCAAGGCTCTCGGGGCTGTTGCCAGAGCGGGCAAAGGAAACCACGAGCGTGGGATCCTCGGCGCGCAGGAAGTCGCGCGGAGCGCTCACGATGTCGGTCGTGGCGATGGGCTTAAAGTCGTAGAGATCAGTGTTGCCAGCGTGACGCAGGTACGGGGCGCAGGTATCGCCAACATAGTCGGACGTACCGGCACCGGTGAAGACAACGGACAGACGGCCCTCGCCCATAGCGCGAGCCTCGGCCAGGAAGGCCTCGATGGCCTCCTTGTTCTCGCGATAGATGTTGAGCGTATCACGCCAAAGCTCGGGCTGCTGAGCAATCTCGGCCGTGGTGATCTGGGCGCCGAGCTCGGTGAGCTCCTCGACACTCTTCTCGAACATTTCTAATACCTCTCTCTAGAAGTAATCCTCTGACGTGCAATTATACACTTCGGTTGGTTATCTGGTAGTAACCAGTTAAATACAAAGAATCATCATATGGAAACGGTGCAGACACTAATCGCTACGCTGGTGGTAAACCTTGTATTTAAACTGATCGGCACGAGCAACCGAGAGCGTATACTCCACAACCTCGTTTGACTCGTTATACGTAGTCCTAACCAAATCGAGCACAGGCGAGCCCTCGACGATTTCCAGAAGGTGGGCATCGGTGGGACGGGCTATGCTCGCATAGAACTCCTCTTCGGCCACGCGTATTTTTTGCTTAAAGTCTTGCTCAATCACATCGTAAAGCGGCTTACGCTCCAGCAGCGGTCGCTTTAGGGACAGAAATTGACGAACCGGTAGATAGCTACGTTCGACCATCATGGGCATGTTGTCGGCAGAACGAAGGCGCTTGAGCTTAAAAATGCGATCACCGATACGTAATCCCATATGCTCGGCCAGATTCTTATCGGCCTCCATCTCGCAAAAATCGAGAATCGTGGTCTCGGGGTCGCGACCCATCGCGCGCATCTGCTCGGTAAAGCTGTAGGACTGCATAAGATTGGTTGCCTTTGCCGAACGGTCGGTCACAAAGGTACCGCGACCGTGCTGCCGAACCACCAGTCCTAAACGCTCCAGTTCCTGCAGAGCCAGGCGTACCGTAGTGCGCGAGAGACCATAGCGCTCCGAAAGTTCGCGCTCGGAAGGAATCATGTCACCGGCGCGATATTCATGGTCAATCTTTTCGGTCAGAATATCGACCAGCTGATCGTACAGCGGTTGCTTGCGCGCTCCGATCGCCATCCTATCCTCCCTTTTGCTCAAACTAGGCTACTACCTTGGGTGTTTAGCATTATCTGTCTGCCACACCCGAATCATCAAGAAAACAAAAGCCGCGCGCTCTTTCGAGCACGCGGCTTTTAACATACACATGGCTTAAGGGGTCGGGGTGTGAGCCGCGTAGGGACACACCCCTCAAGCTAGAGCCTTACCAGATGCTCGGCCAGAGACCAAGCGGGCCAGCGCCCAGGATGCCCAAGACGAAGAGCAGCAGAATGCCCTTGGTCGGGGTCCAGCTGTGCTTAGCGAACATGTAGTAAAGCAGCAGCGTAAGCATAAGCGGGACGAGCTTCGGGACGATGGTGTTGAGGGTGTCGGCAACGGAGAAGTTGACCGGATCCTCGGTGACGGTGCCGTAGGTAACGGACTCCATGCCGTTGCCCAGATCGGTGACGCCGCACTCGACAGCGTTGCCGTCGGCATCGGAAGCGGTGAGGGCGTTGCCGTCCTCATCGGTCATGGCGATGGTACCGGCCTCAGCGGTCTCGGTATCGATGCCCTCCATACCGGTGAAGTTCTCGGCCTCCTTCTCGGAGACGATCACGGTAGTAGCGGAGAGGCCACGGGTGGTGCCGTTGGGGATCTGGAGGTTGATCTGGGTGCCACCCATGGTGACGACCAGGCAACCGACGACGAAGACGCCCATGATGGAAGCGGCACGCGTAAAGGCCTGCATGTTGGCAGTCAGAGCGTCAATAGCGCTGGTGCCAAGCTTGTAGGACCAGTTCATGAGCCAGAAGCGCAGAGCGAACTGGACGACGTTGAAGATCACCAGGAAGATGATCGGCGCAGCGGCGTTGCCGTTGATGGCCATGTTGGAGGTGATGCCGGCCGTGATAGGCACGAGCGTCAGCCAGAACAGGGCGTCACCGATACCACCGAGCGGGCCCATTGCGGCGACGCGGACGGCGCGGATCGTGGGGATGTCAACCTTGTTCTGCTCGAGCGAAAGCACGATACCCATAACAAAGGTGACGAGGAACGGGTGGGTGTTGAAGAACTCCAGGTTGTGGCTCATGGAAGCCGCGAGGTCGTTCTTGTTGGTGTGGATCTTCTCCAGACCGGGGATGATGGAGTAGAGCCAGCCAGCGGCCTGCATGCGCTCGTAGTTGAACGATGCCTGCAGGAAGCAGGAGCGCCAAGCCATCTTGTTGAGGGTCTTCTGGTCGAGCTGCGGAGCAGGAGTGAGATCCTCGTAGTGCTCCGGGATCACATACTCATTAGATGCCATCTTCGAAGTCACCTCCGTCAGAAACAGCTGCACCCTTCAGCTCGGTCTGCTGCTGGAAGTCCCAGAAAGCGATGCCGAAGCCGATGAGAGCGAGGATGAGCAGGGCAGGGGTTGCCAGCGAATCGTTGGCAACGGTGATGAGCGCGAGGCCAAAGCCCATGAGGAAGAAGCCCCACATATCGCGGTTCATCATAACCTTGAGCAGGACGGCGAAGCCGACGAAGCGCATCATGCCGCCTGCAGCGGAGAGACCGGTCTGCAGCCAAGTCGGGATGGCGGAAGCGATGGTCTGACCGATGGTAGCGCCAGCGATGAAGAACAGGGTGACGACGACAGCGAAGATCAGGCCGAGCAGAGCCATGGCGAAGTAGTTCAGACGCTCGATACCCTTGGTGTCAGCGTTGTGGGCCATGTTGTCCGCGGAGGACATGAGCGGCGACATAAGCGTGAAGACCAGGGTAACGCCGAGCTGACCAAGCAGAGCGAACGGAATGGCAAGGCCGACTGCCGCGTTGGGCTCGAGGCCCGTAGCGATAGCGAGAATGGCTGCCATGATGCCGCCGATGACGGCGTTAGGCGGCTGAGCGCCTCCGATCGGCATGTTGCCGATCGTCATGAGCTGATAGGTACCACCCACGAGAAGACCGGTGTTGAGGTCGCCAAGGATAAGACCGATGACGGCGCCGGTGACGATGGGCTGATAGAGAGACTCGAGGAAGTTGAACTGGTCGATTGCCGCGACGAACGTGACGATGAAGACCAGAGCGACCTGGATGATCGAGTATTCCATCTTGCTCCTCCTTTCAAAATGTATGTACGCACTTTGGATATCACGTACAGAACGTCAGGGTTTCAATCCTGACAACGTGGATCACGAGGATTACGAGAAGAGCTTGCTCGTGTCCTCAACAGGCGTGCTCGGAACGCGCCTGATCTCCAACTCCACCCCCAATTCCTGCAGCTCTTTAAACGCAGCGACATCCTCGTCGTTAACTGCGACGGAGGTGGCGACTTGGCGCTTTCCTTCCGACATGTGCATGTTGCCGATGTTTACCTTCTTTATAGGCACACCGCCCTTGACGAGCGTAAGCACGTCTTCCGGTGTTTCGGCCACGATGAAGATCTTCTGGCGCGGGCTCGCCTTGCCAATGACGTCGATGGTCTTCTGCAGGGAGAAGAAACGCGTAGCGACGCCGGCGGGAGCGGCCATCTTCATGAGGTTCTGGCGCATGGTGTTGGTCGACACATCGTCGTTGGCGACGAGGATAAGGTTGGAGCCCAAGGTGGAGTTCCACTGGGTGGCAACCTGACCATGGACCAGTCGGTTATCGATGCGGGTAAGAAGAATGTTGGGTTCTGCCATGTTGATCAGCTTCCTTTCGTTATTTGCTGACGACAGTTACTTGATCTCCTGAATCGCGTAACGCGAAACATCTACGACGGCACCGGATCGGACTTTGATCTGGACCTTTTCGCCTTCGATGCCCTTGACGGTTCCGTAGATACCGCCGGCGAAAAGAACCTCCTGACCCGGCTTGAGCTCCGTGTGCAGCTCCTTGAAGTACTTCTGCTTCTTCTTCATGTTGATTTGCGACCAGATGGTGTAAATCAAGCCCATGATGACAAGCAGGCCCAAAAGAGCGACCGAGGAGCTCAGAACACTGGCTCCGAAATCGGCCATTAGATGCCGTCCTCGTCGCCGAAGATATCCTCATCCTCGGCACCAGCGACGGAAGCGACCGTCTGGGCGGTGATGCCCGTCTGGCCAACGGTCACGGCCTGCTCGCCAAGCTCGGCGAGCGTGGCGTTGCCGCGGAGGAACAGAAGCTCAATAACCATGGGAAGGTTAGTTCCAGTCAGAATCTCGACGTTGTCGACATCCTGGGCAATCATCATTGCCTGGTTGAACGGGGTACCACCAAGCAGGTCGGTAAAGACGAGCACGCCATCGCACTCCTCGCGCATGGCGGTAATAGCGGCGCGGAGATCCTCACCGTAGGAAGCAGCCTGGTCGCCCTCAAAAGGAACGACGGTAAAAGCGGGCTGGTCGCCAGCGACCATAGCGATAGCGCTTGCGAGGCCGGGTGCGAACTGTCCATGACCGGTAAGAATAAAGCCAACCATTCAAATTTCCCTTCCGAAGGTGTGTACGATACGAGTCCGATGTTTTCGGAAGCCAGCGGGCAGGTGCCCTTAAAGCTTCTTGGAAAGCGTTCTTTAAGACCAGTGGTCTCTCAACTGGTAGTAACCACGTGACGTGTTGTTGTCACTATATCATCACAGAAGAGGTCGCTTTCGCTGATTCACGCAGTAAAACGTTTTTGCACCGCTCACGGCGATAAATCGACCGTTTACCGCTCGTTAACACTTCTACCTGCGGTTTTGAAACCGTTTCGAAATACTTTGACGAAAGATCGGAACCTTTTCTGTGTCTAAACAACGCAGGGTGGCCAAAAAAGGCATGTAGAAAAAATGCAGGTCATTGTGAAGATTTGTGAATTGGTCTTTTTGACTTAATACCAGTTAGAACCAGTTTAGAAATTATCGGTGAACGGTAGTTTTCGACCGCTCAGCGGTTATTTCCAATCGTTTGCAGCTCCTTTTCCATATGAATTAGGGAGACCCGATGAAGCACTTGCGCGGTTGCGGGAAATTTCGATACTCGTCCATCCCCCACGTGCCAAACTCTCACTCCCTAAATATGCCATAAGCTCTCGCTATTCGTCTTACAAACATAACTTACTCTAATCTGTAATTGTTTATCGTTTATCATTAAGTATGTTATAAGATTTAAATATCATCCTAGACATTGGTTGGAGGAGCTATGATCCGCTGGAACGTATCCAAATCGAATGAACCCATCAACCGCGAACAGGCAATAGCCGATTTGGGGAAGCTCGCTCACATCTGCAAATGGGCCACAATCTGCACCGCCGTAGCGCTCGCTCTGGGACTCCTCGCAGTCATTGCAATCGAGCTTTTACTCATATTGCCTAGCCTCTCCCAAGGGTTCTGCCTCCAATCCGTAGAGCTTAATGCCGGCGAAGGGCCATCTCTCGCTCTCGTCGGCGCCAATGAACAGACCCCTCTTATGCTTGTCGCGCACGACGGTCATACTGCCATAGGGAGCGCCATGATGACATGCCTTGCGCTTGCCATTGTGCTAAGCGCATACAGGTTTTTCTCCGCCATTGAAAAGGCGGGCAGGCCCTTTGACCTCGAATGCATCCGCATACTACGTCAAGTAGGACATTTGTTCCTTATTGGCGGCGTTGCTGTGAAGCTTCTTGGTGCCATAGTCACGGGGCTGATACTCTCAGGATTTGGCGGCAACTTTACGGATGCGCTCGGCGGCCAGCACCTCGACCTCTCTATGGTCTTTGCAGGCCTGATTATTAGCCTGATTGCCAGCGTCTTCCAGTACGGGTGTATCCTGCAAATACAAGATGACGAGTTGCTCTAGGGGGAATCCATGATTATTCTGCGGCTCGACCGCATGCTCGCCGAACGCAAGATCTCATCCAAAGAGCTTGCGGAACGCGTGGGCATCTCCCAGGTCAATATGTCGCGCATCAAGACGGGCAAGGTTTCTGCCGTGCGCTTTTCAACTCTTGACGCGATATGCCGGGCACTCGACTGCCAACCGGGCGATGTACTGGAATATATATCCGACGATGAAGCCGATAGCCTTTTTGGACTTAAAGATGAATAGCCATAATTAAGCCGCCAATCACGCCCTCAACGCAAATTGCCCGCCAGAACGACTTCCGTACTGGCGGGCAATTTGTTTTCTATCAGCTAGATGCTCGATGAGCCGTGCAACTCTTTACGCAAACAGGCCGTAGATGCTGATGTTGGCCTTGGCGTAGAGGCCGTTAGCATACTCGGTCCACTTGGAGCTGGCGCTCGAAGCCTGCGAGGAATACTGCTGGTAGGCGGTGTAATAGGCGGTCATGGCCTGCTTGTAGGTGGCGCTATCGGCGGTAAAGGCATCGTTAGCGAAGGCCTTAGCGTAGGTGCTGCTCTCGTCCTTCCAGGTGCCCTTCGAGCTATCCCACTCGTCACCGGCAAGGTTGATGATGTAATCGGCGTAGTCCTTGCTCGCGGTCTCCTCGTTGCCGTCAGCAGGCTCGGTCGGGGCGGTCGGCATGCTTGCAGAGCTATCGCCCACCTTCTTCTTGTAGAGCTTTTGCAGCGTCGCGGACTGACGGACGATCTGCTTGGCCTGGTCCTTGGACACGCCGTACTGCGTGGCCATGGTCTTGTAGTCCGAAGTGCCGATGGAATCCTCGGCGTACTGCTTCATTTCCTTGGAAGAAACGGTAATGCCCTCGTCCTCGGCAGCGTCCAGCAGAATCTGATTGCGCACGTAGGACAGGATGACGTCAGCAGAAGGAGCGGTGTAGTTGCCATCGCTATCCTTGACGGTGTCGAGGCTGTACTGGCTCTCGATGGCCTCACGCGCGGTGATGTCGCTCTTCTTGCCGTTGTAGCTATAGCTTGCCACGGTCGAATCGAGCTGGTCCTCGGTCAGGGTCGCCGAGCCGACGCCCTTGCCGCCAAAACCACCGTTGCCGATAAAGAAGCCGACCACGGCAGCGATCACGACGGCGACCACAAAGGCGGCAATCATCGTCTTCTTGTGCTTGCAAGCGTGGTCGTCCACGTCGGCGTCGTCGTCCTCGTCCTGCTCCTCGGGCATGAGGTTCTCGTCAGCGGCATCCGCGGCAATCTGAGCCTCCAGTCGGGCGTCCTCCTCCTCGGCCGTCGTGCCGGCGGCAATGTGCTCGGCAGACGTACCGGCGACCAGATCGATCTTCTCGTCCTCGTCACCGTCGGGGCCTTCGCCGCGCTCGATGATCTGGATGCCGTCGATCTCGTCCTTCTCGTCCTTCTTTTGAATCAGACCCATATCAGTTACTCCTTGTTAGGAAACATAGTCCTCAATAGAATACGCCCGACAGAGCGCCGGGCGTATTGATTCTTAGGTTATACGCAAACACTTAAGTACTATTTAGGCGTTTGCAGTGTGCATGCCTTAGGCCAGGTGAGCGATAACGGCATCGGCAAAGGCCTGCGTGCCCACAGCGCCCTCAACGGAGCCGGTCTGGGCACGACGCACGTCACCGGTAACCTGCTCGCCCTCGTCGAGCGTGGCAGACACGGCGACGCGAATGCGATTGGCAGCGTCGTTCTCGCCCAGGTGATCGAGCATCATAGCCGCAGAGAGAATCTCGGCCGTGGGGTTAGCGATATCCTGACCGGCGATATCGGGCGCGGAGCCGTGCGTAGCCTCAAAGATTGCGCAGTCGGCACCGATGTTGGAACCCGGAGCCATACCCAGGCCGCCCACCAGGCCGGCGCACAGGTCACTCACGATGTCGCCGTACAGGTTAGGCAGCACCAGGACATCGAAGTCGTTGGGGTTCTGGACCAGGCCCATGCAGGTGGCGTCGACGATCTTGTCGTTAAACTCGATATCGGGATAGTTGGCGGCCACCTCGCGCGCAACGCGCAGGAACAGGCCGTCGGTCGCCTTCATGATGTTGGCCTTGTGCACGGCCGTCACCTTTTTGCGGCCGCAGCGGCGGGCATACTCAAAGGCATACTCCACAATGCGGCGGCTCTTGGCGATAGAGATCGGCTTGATCGAGATCGCGGAATCGCCGGCGAATGTCTTTTGGCCCGAACGCTCGACAAGCTGCGAGAGCTCCTCGACCTCGGCAGCGCCCTCATCGAACTCGATGCCGGCGTAGAGATCCTCGGTGTTCTCGCGCACGATAACCAGGTCAACGTCGCGGAAGCGCGAGCCATCGCCCGGCTGCGACAGGCAGGGGCGCACGCAGGCGTACAGGTCAAAATGCTTGCGCAGGGCCACGTTAACGCTGCGGAAACCCGTGCCGACCGGCGTGGTGATGGGACCCTTGATAGCAACTTTGGTCTCGGCGACCGCATCGAGCACGTGCTGGGGCAGCGGCGTGCCAAACTCGTCCATAACGCCGGCACCGGCCTCCTGGACGTTCCAATTGATCTGGACACCGGCGGCCTCGACCACGCGGCGCATGGCCTGCGTAATCTCGGGACCGATACCGTCACCGGGAATCAGGACTACATCGTGCGCCATAATCTGTTACTCCTCGTCTTCGGCGGCCTCAGATTTTTTAACGCTAGCACGCTTCTTCTTTTTGGAGAGATCCAGGCCAAAACGTTTAACAAGCATTTCGCAAATCTCGCTCGAACGGGCCTTGAGATAGCTGCCCTTACCGTTCTCGGCATCGAACTTAAGGCGCAGCGCAAGCTTCTCGGCAACCTCGGCGTCGATCTCGCCCTGGCAAAACTCGTACAGGCAACCGAGCATGTCGCGATACTCAAGGTCGCCGTGGTAGCACTGGATGGCCTCGTCCAGGATGGGCCAAGCCTCGCGCGAACGCTCGACACTCGTGGCACCCCACACGCACAGCAGGCGGAAGGCGGCATAGCGCAGCGTGGAGGAAATCTCGTCGAACAGCGCGGTCTCGGCGCCCTCAAAGGCATCGCCCAGCTGCTCGGGGCAGGTGGTGGCGAGCGCCGTCAGGGCATCGAGGGCCTCCCAGCGGGTCTGCGCCTCGGGGCGGTCGAGCGCCTCGATCAGCGCGGGCACGCAGGACACGACGCGCTGCGGATCGCGCTCGGCAAGCAGATGCAGCACGCGGGCGGCAAACTGGCGGATGCGGCGCGTGGGGCAGCCGAGCTCCTGGACCAGACGGTCGACGGCGTTCTCGTTCTCCTCTGCCAGCTGGAGCTGTGCCAGCTCCTCGTCGGTGAGCTGTTCGTCTTTATTTTCTGCCATAGTTACCTCTTCTTACTATTTCTTAGCGTGCTTGCCAGCACCCTTGCTCTCATCGGTGACCGAGATGAGCTGTCGGTCGGCCGCGCCATTGCGACGTGCGCGGCGGCGCTCCTCGGCGTCGCCCGCGTCGGCGGCGGCGCGATGAGCCTTGTTGACGTTAAAGACCTCGTCGTGCTTGCGCCACGGACCGACGGACTCGCCAAAGCTCATCTTAAGGCCTGCGATAAAGCCGCCGAGCCAGCCGATCGGCGCAAACTGCACCAGCGGGAACAGCGAGAACACCCAGGTCAGCAGGACGACTGCCGCCGCTCCCGCAAAGTTGGCAATCCAGTAGTCGCGCTTGGTGATGACGCGCTTTTCGCACGCCCACTGGCCGCACAGAAAGCCGATGTAGATCGCAAAGAGAAAGAGCGCCAGCGCAAGCACCACGAACGTCCAGCTCATGGGCGCTACTCCCCGTGATGGTGGCCACAGCAGCACTCGTGGCCGTCGTCATGACCGTGGCCGCCGCAGCACTCGTGGTCCTCGCCGTGATGGTGGCCGCAACCGCACTCATGCTCGTCGCCGTGCTCGCCGCAACCGCAGCCGTCCTCGTGGGCACCGTGCTCCTCGGGGCGATACTGCGACCAGTCCAGACCGGCGGCGATGGCGTCGGCCTCCTCCTTGTAGAGGACCGTGATGGCCTGGGTGCCCAGCTTGGCGCCACCGATAGCGTCGAGCATGTCGTAGAGCGTAAAGGCCACGTCGGCGCCGGGCAGCGCGAGCTCGCGGTCGTCGGCGTAAGCAAGGGCCAGGCGCAGGTCCTTAATGAAGTGCTCGACCATAAAACCGGGCTTGTAGTCGCCGTCGAGCGCCTTGGGAGCCAGGCTCTCCATGGCGCCGGACTTGCCGGTACCGCCCAAGATCATCTGGCGGGTCTTCTCCAGGTCAAGGCCGCTCAGCTCGGCAAATGCCATGGCGTCTGCCATGCCGACCATGCAGGCGCCCAGCGACACCTGGTTGGCGAGCTTGGCAGCCTGGCCCTTGCCAGCGCCGTCGAAGCAGCAGATGTTGGCCGCAAAGGTGGCAAGGATGTCGCGGACTGGGGCGATATCGTTCTCGGTGGCGCCCACGATAGCCGTGAGCGTGCCGGCGATAGCACCAGACTCGCCGCCGGTGACGGGGCAGTCAAACGCCATGCGGCCGGAAACCTGGGCGGCCTCGGCAATGTCGCGCGCCAGCTCGGGCGAGCTTGTGGTGAGGTCGATCAGGACCGCGCCGGGCTTAGTGCACGCGAGCAGGCCGTCGCCCGCCAGGTAGAGCTCCTCGACCTCGGAGGGATAACCCACCATGGTAAAGACGACGTCGGCGTTCGCCACGGCATCTGCCGGCGTATCGGCCCAAACGGCACCGCGCTCGATAAGCGCGGCGGCCTTGGACTTAGTGCGGTTGTTGACCGTGACGGGATAGCCGGCATCCAGGATGTGGCCGGCAATGGGGGCACCCATGATTCCGGTGCCGATGAATGCGACGGAGAGCTTGTTTGCCATGAAACCTTTCCTTTTGGGTTGGGTGTTATTACCAGGTTGAATACTCGGTGCCAGCGTTGGGCTGTGAGTCGAGGGCGATTACGGACGCAGCGCTTGCCTACTGGCCGCGCACGCGGCGGGCGATGCGGTCGGAAAGCGACGCCTTGTCGGCGCGGTTCTTACCCCAAAACGCGCAGGCCACCATGCCGGGGCCCACGTGCGAGCCGATGGTAGGACCGACGGAGCTGCGAATGATCGTGACGTCGGCGCAGCCCTCCTCCTTGCGGATGGCGGCTTCGAGCCAGTCGCCGTCCTTCTCGGCATCGGCCGTCATAATGGCGATGGGCATGGTGCGATCGGGCACATAGTTCTCGCGGAACGACTTGAGGATGGACTTGAGCGCCTTCTTGCGACCGCGGTTGACGCCGATCAGCGACAGCGAGCCGGCCAGGTCGTAGGACAGCTCGGGTTTGACGTCGAGCTTTGCCGTGAGCTGTGCCGCCGCGGGCGGAATGCGGCCGCCGGCAGCCAGCGCGTCAAAGCTCTCGAGCGTAAAGTAACCGTGGACATAGGTCTTGGCCTCGTTTGCCCAGTCGACCAGCTGCTTGGCGGTCAGTCCCGCCGAACGCTGGCGCACGGCCTCAAGCGCCAAGAGCTCGCCGGTCGCACAGGGCAGAGCGTTGTCGACCACGTACAGCTCAAAGTTGGGATACTCAGCGCGCACGGCGTCCGCCGCCTGGCACGCGGAGTTGTAGCTCGACGACAGCGCCGAGGTAAAGCACAGGTAGACCGTAGGCGTGCCCTCTTTGGCGCACTCGGTAAAGAACTCGATATAGCGACCGAGCGACACAGCCGAGGTGGACACGCGGGCACCGGCGCGCATACGGTCGTAGAACTCCTTGGGTGTGATGCTCGACCAGATGTCGTCCGTGCGCTCTTCGCCATCGATAATGAAGGGGAAACCCAGGATATCGACATCGAGGTTCGCGGCGACCTCGGGGCTAAAGTCGCAGCAGGTATCGACGACGATGCGGCAACGGTCCGAATGACCGGCGGATGCGGCCTTGTCCATCAAAGCGACTCCTTACGTAAAAAGGCGGCCACCCGCATGGGATGGCCGCCAGCCGTTAACTCATGCAAGTTAACGTATTTTACTCGTCAAGTGTTTCGATGCGGGGCTTGATGATGCCATATCCACCATTCTTACGGTGATACACCACATTGATAAGGCCGGTCGTCGCGTTCTCGAACACGTAGAAGTCGTGACCGAGCAGATCGGTCTGCACCAGCGCCTGCTCCTCAGTCATCGGAGTGACGTCGATAACCTTCTCGCGGACGAGCAGGTCGTCTTCCTCCTCGGGCAGCAGCAGGTCGGCCAGATCCTCGACGCGCTCGACCGGTGCGACATCCGCGGCGCTGGCACCACCCTGGCGGTTGTCCACGACCTTAGTCTTGAACTTGCGCAGCTGGCGGGTAACCTTATCGGCGGAGAGGTCGATGGCGGCATACATATCTGCGCCGTGCTCGGCAACGCGAATCACAGAGCCGCGGGCACGAACCGTGACCTCGACGATTGCCGGGTTGGGGTTCGAGGGGTTCTTCTCATAACGAAGCACGACGTCGACTGTCATGGGCTCGATATCGAAAACCTTGAGCGCCTCGCCGATCTTCTCATCCACATGCGCACGCAGAGCATCGGTTACCGTCGTCTTGCGTCCAGAAACCTTGATATCCATACGTGGCTCCAATCTGCCTCGGGGACTTACTGTACTGGCTATGTACCCATTGCCGTGCATTTAATCACGCGGATTCCTAAAGACCCGAATAACGATTGCTTAATACCGCATACCGAAGTCTCGCACTTTTCTGTGGCAAAGTGCGCTATGGGAGGGCGTCGGCGACTTTTTATTTGGTCCCGAAAATTGGCTTTGACCTGCTGGTTTTATAGGGATAAAAAAGCCGGGCTCCCCTATTGGGGAAACCCGGCAGTGCGTGTTGAAACCGTGAAGAGGTGTCCTTTCCAACGTATAGGAGACACCACCCCTAGCAATAACTAGCTATTAAGTTTGTTAATGTCGTCGTCAGTGATGGTGCCTTCCTGGCTGGACGATTTGTCCTCGGAGGATGCGGTCTCATTGTTGGAATCGGAGGACTCGCTGCCGGAGGATGCGGTCTCACTGGACTCAGAGTCGCCCGGCTGCACGTTAGCGCCCGAAACCGTCTTAGTGGTGAGGTCGTAGGGCATCCTGCCATACCAGACAGAGTGGACCGCCTCGAGCGTGCCGTCGGCCGTAATACCGTCGAGGGCATCGCTCACGGCACGGCACAGTTCGTCATTGGACGAGAGGCCCGCAACACCAAGCGTCGAGGGCGCCTCGAGCGAACCGGCATAGGAGACCTCGCTCATCAGGCGTGCAAGGTAGCCGCCGGCCGTGGAGTCGCAGATTACATAGTCGACCTCGCCGGACTCGAGCGCCTCAAAGCACTCGTTGATGTTGGAGTAGGTCTTTTGGTTGGCGGCGATGCTCTGCTTAGCAAGCGCCTCCTGCGAGGCCGAGGACATCTGGACACCCAGAGTAGACGTGTTAAGGGTATCGGTGGAAACGCTTAGCGACCCACCATCGCTGGTTTTACCGAACACGGAAGCGGCATCGTACAGGCAGGTGCCGAGCGAGCTAACGTCCCCGTCCGTGGAGTTGATCTCGCCGATAAAGATATCAGCCTTTTTGTCGCCGAGCGCGGAACCTGCCGAGGACGCATCGACAAAGGCGACCTTAAGGCCCATGCGGCTTGCGAGGGCGCGGGCAGCATCGACTGCATACCCCGTAAGCTCGCCGTCGGCGCCCTGCATTGCCTGCGGCGCATCGGAAGTATCGAGGGCGACCGTCAGGGTTCCGGGAGTGACCAGGGCATCGTCCGACACCGCCGGCGTGACGGTCTCGTACTCGATCTGGTCGATCGTGGGAGTCGTGAACGTAGACAGCGGGTTGAACGCGCATCCGCTCAGGCCCAAAACGGCAATGACCGCTGCGGTCCCAGCACCTAACCGAGCCGCGTGCATCAAGCTGCCCCTCACCATGTCCACTACCCTGCCTTCTGTGTCGTATACGATCCGTGCGTTGCGCGGAATATCAGGTTGTTCCCACCAGCTGACCTGGTATTTGACCCCACACTTGCGCACCGGGGCGTTTGCTCGGGAGGCCGCAGCCACCTTCACGACTGGCCCGCTCGCCCGCGAGGCGGTATTGCCCCAAAGAAAGTAGAACGGACGGTGCGGCTTACATCTAGGACGCGCCATGATCGCGCCGCGCGCACGCGGTCGCTTACGTGGATCCCTTTGACCGCGTCTGTCTTGGACTAGGGCGGGCATTTCGTCCGTCCGCAACCACAGCCTGGTAGGAACGTAGCGCATTATAGCTAAGTTCAAGCTAAAGTTTAAGGTTAGGGGCGTCATTCGCATCGCGAGTACAGATTTCGCAGGTCGGAGTGGGCTATTCGTGCCCCTGTGAAGCCCGGAGCTCCCCTACGGTGAGTTCCGGGACACCCTTCTTAGGGTGCCGTGGCCAAAAAATGGCAAATATGAGTACTGTCACCAATTTAGTAACAGGCATTTTTGGCCTCTCGGACAGATTTTGCGCTCAGTGTCGCCAACCTGATGCTTAGTTATTCTACATTTGTTTATTATCTTCTTACTTTATGACGCCTCCGAGTCCTAAATTCCTTGATTTTGCTGTTACTGATTTAGTGACAGTACTCATATTTGCCATATTTTGGCCAGGGCATATGATTAACCCCCTATTTTCGACGTGAATTAGACCGGCTTAAGCCCAAAACACGCCCGCAGCGTGTTAAGCAACGCCTCTTGCTTCTTCCTGCGGGCATCGACACGATTCCGGTACCGCTTTCGCATACGCTGGTGGATGCGCCATGCGAGCGCTTCCATCGCTTCCATGTCACAGAGCATTTCGTTGTTGACCGTCGCGACCTCGATTCCCATAGTAATCAAGCCCGTGTTGCGCTTTTCATCATGGATACGTCCCCTCCGAGAGGAATGGCCCAGCTCACCGTTGTATTCCAGGTCAAACCGGGCTGCCTCTTGATACGCATCGCAAACTGCATGAGGCATCCCCGAGATTGCCTGCGCACGGTCATCGAACTCGACCTTGTAGTCGGTCTTAAAAGGTCCGCAGGCAAACCCGCCATAGGAAAACGGAAGCGAAAACAGGGCGAGCATGATGCACTCCATGGGCGAGAGCAGGTTTTCCGAAAGATAGGGACACAGACGCTGCAGCTGTTTGGCCACATTCCCCTTGCATGCCGCAAGGTAATCTGCCAGGCGATCGGGCGTCAGCACCGGCTCGACTTCAAAGTAGCCCACGTCTGCTGGCTGGTCCTTGTCCTTTGCAAGTTTATTCGTAACAGGCGAGGTGTAGGGAGGCAGATACTTCCCGCGATCGCTCAGTGAAATCTTGGAGCACAGCTCCTGGGCCAGGGCAAACGCCTGGATGCAGCCGACCTCGCGCGCAACGGCAACACAAAGGGCCTCGGGAGATAGGCTGTATACCCCCGGTTCCACCTCTAGAATCGAGCCAGCAGGCAACCCGGAGCATACGGACCAGCTCACGCCAAGAATGCGGCGGCGCTGTGCTGCAGACCCTACCAGCAAGCACAGATCTTCTTGCACCTCGCCACTTTTGGCTCCAATTCGCACCAAGTCAGGAAGATAGATATCCTCGGTCGAGGGCGACGACGTGCGCAGCACACGGCGCTCTTCATCGGGATTAAGGTCCTTCCAGCTGATATAGCCCATCTGCCGGCGCTCGGCGCGCATCATGCGCAGCGCTGAAGCGCCTGTTAGGATTACGGAAGCCGCTAGCTGTTCGCCTGTCGGCTCGTTGCGCCGCTCAATCTTCACTGCCACAAAACCACCCCTACCAAACACGTGCGATAGCAAGGCCATCGACTGCCGCAGCGCCGGCACGCTTGAGCTCCGCCGAGGCTGCTGCCATGGTCGCGCCCGTGGTGATAACGTCATCGATAAGCAGTAGACGGCGGCCGCGCACGTCCTCAACCGTCTCGTACATGCCTTGGGCACGCTCGCGACGCTCCTCACGACCGAGTTCGCGCTGGTCGCCATGCCCGTACTTGACGAGAGCATCGAGCAGGGGAACACCCGACAGCTCGCAAAATGGACGCGCAATAGCCTCCATATGATCAAAGCCACGCCGCCGAAACGCTGCCGCCGTCGCGGGCACAAACACCACCGCATCCGCACCGGACAGCACACCTCCTAAGCGTTCGGGCGCTACGACCTGGGCATGCAGGGCAGTGTCGTAGAGCAGCTCCGCCAGATACGGCGCCAGGCGTCGCTCGCCCGCGTCCTTGTACGCTTTAATGATGCGCGGCAGCGGATGCGCATAGACGGAGCACGCCAGGCAGCGGTCGAGCGCCTCCGCCATTGCCGAGGACGTGCCCTCGACCGAACACTCAGTGCACAGCAAATCCCCAAACGGGGCGCCGCATCGGGTACAGCTATGACGTGGGTCGATGAGCGTGAGCGCGGCCAGGCAGTCTTGGCAAATAAGCGCACCGGCGCGCTCGCAGCCGGCACATCGTGTTGGCGACAATGCCTCGAGTGCCTCGCGTGCCGCCCGCTCGGCAAACGGCAGCAATTCGTCCGCAAACGGTAGGGCGCCGGCACCCTGCAGACGGCTCAATTTGTTCAGATGGCTCTTCAAGACACAACCCTCCCTACGTTCGGTCGCAGGGAGGGTTGTTGATTCAGCGCTATGGTACCCCGATGCGCTCGGGGCAAGGCGGGCTAAATCCGCTCGCGGGCGTTATTCGCCGGCGGGCGGTTGTGGTGCGGACGAAGACGGGGTCGAGCCCTCGCCACCATCCTGGCGCGGCTTGCGGGAACGGCGCCGGCGACGGCGCTTTTGACCCTGGTCGGCCGAGCCCTCGCCACCGCGATCCTCGCGCGGCTCGCGCTCGTCGCGAGCGGCGCCACGCGAAGCCTTAGCAGCCGCTCCCCCGCCATCTCCGGGACGACGGCGCGTGACCTTGACCTCGCCATCCGAGACCTGATCGGCCACGGAGGGCACTGAGGGCTTCTGTTGCGCGCCCGAGGAATGGCGACGGCGCGGACGCGGCGCGCGCTCCTCCTCGCCACGTGACTTGCCGCCCTTGTCGGCAGGCGTATCGGAGGCCGAGGGGCCCTTGGAAGCGGCACCAGCCTCGCGAGCAGCTGCGGCGCGGAAGGCGTCCTCGCGCTCCTCGCTCGACAAATGACGGCGGCGACGACGCGTGGGGTTCATGCCACCGCCGCGATTCTGCTGCTGGGGCTGCTGAACCTCGCGCTCGCGAGAGGCGTTCTTGCCCGCGGCTGCAGCCTCGGTAGAATCGCCCGAGCCCGCGCGCTTGCGACGACGACGGCCACCGGCGGCCTCCTCGGCCTCGGGTGCCTCGGCCTTGCCGCGGCCCTTTCCACGGCCACGGCCCTCGACCTGGCTCTGAGCAGCGCGGGTATCGGAATCGGCATCGCGACGACGGCGCTTGGGCATCGACGTGCCGGCAAGACGGTCGGCGCTCGACAGACCATCGCCCACGTCGACGCCGTTCTCGCGATCGAGCTCCATGAGCGCCAGGCGCATCTCGGGCGACTCGATGCGCTCGAGCACGTCGCGCGTCACGCAGTCGGGGCGGCAGTTGCAGCCCTGCTCGGCGGCCTTCTTTTTGCAGCCCTCCGAGCACGTCATATCGGCCAGGTTGACCTTAAAGACTTTGCCGTTCTCCAGGCGCAGCACCAGCTGCTCACGCGGCGTGTCATATTCCTGAATACGCGCCTTGCCAAGCGGCGTATCGATGAGCGTCTTCTTTTTGGGCGCACGGCTCTTAAAGTCCTTGTACGCCTCGAACTCATAGCGCAAGCAGCACATCAGGCGGCCGCACACGCCGCTGATTTTGGACGAGTTGAGCGGCAGGTCCTGCTCTTTTGCCATGCGGATCGAGACGGGCTCAAACTGTCCGCCAAAGCGCGTGCAGCAGAGCTCCTGTCCGCATTGGGCATAGCCGCCCACCAGGCGGGTCTCGTCGCGCACGCCGATCTGGCGCATGTCGACGCGAATGTGCAGCGTCGAGGACAGATCCTTGACGAGCTGGCGAAAATCGACGCGCTCCTCGGCCGCAAAGTAGAACACGGCCTTCTCGCCGCCAAACAGGTACTCGACGCCGACCGGCTTCATCTCGAGGTCGAGCTCTTTGACCAGACGGCGGAAATCGACCATGGCCTCGTCGCCCTGGATGGCAAGATCGTCGGCAAGCTGCAGGTCAATGTCGCTCGCCACGCGCAGCACGGGCTTGAGCGGCTGACCGATCTCGTCTTGCGGCACCTCGAAGGGATCGGCCGTAACCAAGCCGATCTCGGTTCCGCGCTCGGTGGAGCAAATGGCATAATCGGCCTCGAGGATATCCAGGTCCTGCGGGTCAAACCACAGGTCGCGCGAGGCGTAGGTAAACTTAACGGGTACGACTAACGGCATTTCAGTGCCTTCCTGATATCGAACAGCATGACCTCGATGGCCAGCTGGGGAGTAACGTTTCCGGCGATGTTGCGCTCGGCGGTCGCGACCGCCTCGAGCGCCTGGGTGGCACCCGCAACATTGGTCGCGGCGGCAAGCCGACCGATCGTGTCGCGCACATCCTCGTTCACCACGTCGGCTGCCTCGTCCTGAAGTGTCAGCAGCACGTCGCGCATGAGCGTCCGCGCGCTCGCCAGCGCTTCCATGATACCCGAACGCTCGCGCGCGTTGAGTTCGCGCTTGTTGCGGTCCTCAAGCTGCTTCAATGCTCCACGCGACAGGTAGTCGGCGTTTTGCTCGAGTACCTTTTCCTGCGTGGACTTGACCTCGGCGAGCGGCGCCTTAACGGCGACGATGAGCGACTTGGCGCGACTGAGCACGTCGGCCTCGTCGGCGGCAATGAGTGAGTCGATGGCACGGACCATCTGACGGCGGGCGTCTTGGCGCTCGGCGCTCTTAAGAAACTCGATGCCGCGTGTGGGGCTTCCCGCCACGGCGACCGCCATGCGGCAACGCGCAGGGTCCTGACCGGTGGCGCGGCTCACGGCCTGCGCGGCGGCGGCGGGCGATACCAGCCGAAACGGCACGCACTGGCAACGACTCACGATAGTGGGCAGCATCACGTCGGCCGAGGTACCCAACAGGATGAACATGACGCCCTCGGGCGGCTCCTCGAGCGTTTTGAGCAGCGCGTTGGCGGTATTGGCGCGCAGCTGCTCGGCACGGTCGATGATGTAGACCTTTGCCTTGGCGCGGATGGGCGCCAGCGGCACGTCATCGAGCAGCTCGCGGGTCTGGGCAATGAGGTAACCCGTGGCGCTCTCGGGCGTGTAATAGTGCACGTCGGGGTGCGTATGGCGGGCGACGCGCACGCAGCTGTCGCATGCGCCGCAGCCGTCCTGCTCGCACAGGAAGGCTTGGGCGAGCGCCCACGCGGCGTCGAGCTTGCCGGCACCGGGAGCGCCCAAAAACAGGTAGGCGTGCGATGCGCGGCCGCTAGCAACGGCGTTGGTCAAAAAATCGCGCACGCGCTGTTGGGTGTCGAGCTTGGCCAGCAGGCTTGTCTGAGCGGGGGCCATGTTACTCGGCCTCCTTGGCAAGCGCGGCGGCGACGGCATCTTGCGGAATGTCGAGACCGTACGCGCGAACCTGTTCGACCGTCTTCTCGAAGACTTCCTCGATGGTCGCGGTGGCGTCGATGAGCTTTACGCGGGCGGGTTCCTCGGCAGCAATTGCGCAAAAGCCCTGGTAGACACGCTCCTGGAATGCCATGCCTTTTGCCTCCATGCGATCTGCCGCGCCACGGGCGGCCATGCGCAACGCCGCCTGCTCGGGCGTGATGTGGTAGACGAGTGTGAGCGCCGGGTGCGTACCGGCGACGGCCAGGTTGTTGGCATCGCGCACCATCTGGCGATCGAGGCCGTCGGCAAACGCCTGGTAGCAGGTTGTGGAATCGTAGAAGCGGTCACACAGTACCACATTGCCGACAGCAAGGGCGGGTGCGATGACCTCGTGCACCAACTGGGCGCGCGCTGCCTCGTAGAGCAGCAACTCGCAGGTGTCGCCCATCGCCGTATTGGCGGGGTCGAGCAACAGAGCACGGATCTTTTCGCTGATGGCAGTGCCGCCCGGTTCGCGCAGGCTCACAACCTGGTGGCCAGCGAGCTCGAGCGCACGGGCGAGCAGGTGCGCCTGCGTGGACTTGCCGGCACCGTCGACGCCCTCGAGCGTGATAAAGCTATGTTGAGCAGGCTCAAAAGCCATGGGCGCAGCCCCTTCCTACAAGGCGCGTAAATGCGAGTTACAGCAACCAAGCCATGATACCCCAGTGCTCGGCACGTCCCCAATGGCTAAAGGCGCCTTTCCAAAGTTGCGGTGAAATAGGGACTGATTGAAGCTCTGAGACCGCCAAACAGTCCCTATTTCACCGCAACTTATGATGGGGAATTTTGGATGCTGGGTATAATCGTCGTATTGCATTGAAATGTGGCGAAAGGAGTGGCAATGTCTCGGTATTGCGCCTCGTGCGGCAAGCGTCTTGCAGATGATGCCAAGTTCTGCACCTCGTGCGGTGCACCCGTTGAGCAAACAGCCGCGAGCGATAGCCAGCCCGCTTTTGAGCAGACCGGCTCCCTTGATACGCCGCAAGCCAAGGCGGATGACTCCCTCGCCTATAGCCCCGACCCCGCCGCAAGGACCGAGGCCGTCGAGACCACGCAGCGCATACCCGTCGCGAGCGGCTCGCCCCAACAGCAGCCGGTTCCCGCATACGTGCCCGCTTCGCCAAAGACCCCCGCTTCCAAAAAGAGCGGCACCGGGCCGCTTATCGCCGTTATCGTTGTGCTGGTGGCGATCATCATCGCCCTGGTCATCTTCTTTGCAATCAGACCGTTCGACAACGCCGCCACGCAGACGACTGCCGAGGTAGCTAAGCTGCACCATGACGTCGACGACGATGGCCTAAAGCCTCTCGGCGATCCCAACAGCCTGTACGACGATGATGACGATGACGACGAGGATGGCGGCGAAGCAACGCTCTCTGAGCAGAACCTCTACCGTCGCCTGAGCGAGTACTACGACCTGCTCGAAGACCTCGACAACTACGTCCGTGGCTGCGCGCAGAACTTCAACGGCAGCTATCTGGAAGAGGATCGAACCACCCGTCAAAATCTCGCCGACGTCGCCGAGCGCACAGAGGACACCATCGAGCAGTATTACGACATCGTCGAGGACCTGGACGTCCCGACGAGCTCTAAGAACTACAGCTCCTGGAAAGACATCGTTGCCCTGTACGACGACCTGGATCACCGCATTGACGCAATCTGTGATGCCTGGGAGATCAGCCTGAAATACGCCAAGCCCGAGGACCACAAGAATGAGATCGTGGCTCCGCTGTCACGCGACAACGTGGCGGGCACCAATGACAATAAGTACCGCTTAGACTTTGAGGAGCGCTATCCCGGCGCCAAACCTGTCGAGGTGAACTAGTCGCATGCGACGTTCTCAAACGACTAGTCATTAAAGAACGTCCCCAATGACTGCCTAGAAAATGAGCGAGGATCGCGGGGTCCTCGCTCATTTTTGTTTTGGTCAATGTTTCGGCTGCGCTGTTACTTGTCGGCGGCTGCTTTCTTGGCAGTCGACTTCTTCGCGGTCGTCTTCTTGGCGGCAGTGGCTTTCTTAGCCGTCGTCTTCTTGGCCGCCGTGGTTTTCTTCGCCGTGCTCGCCTTGGTCGCAGTCTTGCGGCCGCGGGCGGGCTTCTTCTCCTTGGTCGGGCAGTCCATGTTCACGCAGATGCGCCACGGACCGCGCGCCGTGTTGACCACCACGATGGGAGCGCCGCACTCGGGGCAAGTCTCGCCCGTCGCCTCGAGCTTGCCGCGCGCCGGCAGCGGATAGCTCACGCCGCAGTCATCGTAGTTGGTGCAACGGATAAAGCGCTTGCCGCTCTTTTCGCTCTTGTGCGCGATCAGGTCGCCATGGCGTCCTGCCTCGGCGCACACCTTGCACTCGCCCACCTTAAGGTCGGGCTCGTAGTTGGTGGGACACGTCGGGTTCACGCAGATCTCGAAGGCCTTCTGGCGGAACGGCTGACACTTAATGCGCGGCGCACCGCACTCGGGGCACACGGCGGCCTCGCCCTCGAGCGGACTCACCTTGACACCGCTCGGCACCGGATAGGTCACATCGCAGTCGGGCCAGCCCATGCAGCCGATAAAGCTGCCGCGGGTCTTGGCGCTCGTCTTCATAACCAGGTCCTTGCCGCACTTGGGGCAAGCGCCCACGCGTGCATCGGCCGTGACGGCGTCGCTGATGGCGTCGCCTAGCTCCTGCGTGTGCTTGAGCAGCTCGTCGAGCACGCCGGCCAGCAGCGCGCGCGAGTGCGTCACGACATGCTCTTCGGTGTCCTCGCCGCGCTCGACGCGGGTCATATCGCCGTCGAGCTCGCTGGTCATATCGGGGCTCGTGATGCGCGGGGCAAATTGCGTCAGCGCGTCGATGATGGCGATGCCCAGCTGGCTCGGCTCAACGGGGTCGTTTTTGAGATAGCGCACGGCATACAGGCGCTCGATGATGCTCGCACGCGTGGACTTGGTGCCCAGGCCGCGCTTTTCCATCTCCTGCACGAGCTTGCCCTGGCTGTAGCGCGCGGGCGGCTCGGTCTGCTTGGCCTCGAGCTTAATGTCGAACACGTCGACCGTGTCGCCCTGCTCCAGCGGCGGCATCTGCTCATCGCGCTTGAGTCCATACGGATACGCCTCGCGGAAACCCGGAGTCACGAGCACGTCGCCCGAAGCCACGAACGGCTCGCCATTCACATCGAGCTCGAGCTTGGTGTTCTCGATGGTCGCGGGCCCCATGAGCGTTGCCAGGAAGCGACGGGCGATGAGGTCGTAGAGCTTGCGCTGGCCGCCGTCGAGCGTGGACGGATCGCCCTCGCCCGTGGGATAGATAGGCGGGTGGTCGGTGGTCTCGACCTTGCCGCGCGTGGGCTTCATGGGACCGGCGAGCACCTTTTTGCACACGGGCGCCAGCGCCGGGTTGATCTTTGCCAGGTCGCTCACCACGGCGCCCAGATCGAGCGTCGCAGGGTACACGGTGTTGTCGACACGCGGATAGCTGATGAGGCCCGCCATGTAGAGGGACTCGGCGATGCGCATCGTACGCGCAGGCGAGATGCCCTCGGCCGCGGCGGCAGCCTGCAGCGAGGTCGTCGCAAACGGCGTGGGCGGCTGCTGCTTGCGGGAGCGCTTGGTCACCGCGGCGACGGTTGCCGTCGTAGCGCCGTCGACGTGGCCGTACGCCGTCTCGGCAGCATCTTTATCGGTAAAACGTGCCGTCTTGTGCGCAATCTTAAAGCGGTCATCCTCGGCAGCACCCTGAGCGGCACCCATGCCGCGAATCTGCCAATAGTCCTCGGGCACAAACGCCATGCGCTCGCGCTCGCGCTCGACCACCAGGGCAAGCGTCGGCGTCTGCACGCGGCCGGCGGAACGCACGTTGCCAAAGCCGCCAAACTTGGCGAGCGTCAGGTAGCGCGTGAGCACCGCACCCCAAATGAGGTCGATGTGCTGACGGCTCTCGCCGGCGTCGGCCAGGTTCTGGTCGAGCGAGACAAGGTTATCGAAGGCCTGCGTGATCTCGGCCTTGGTAAACGAAGAATACTGGGCGCGGGCGACCGGCAAGTCGGGCGCCACCTCGCGCACCTTGTTGAGGGCGTCCGAACCGATCAGCTCGCCCTCGCGATCGAAGTCCGTGGCGATAATGACGCTGTCGGACTTCTTGGCAAGGTTCTTGAGCGAGCGGATGAGCTCCTTCTCGGCCGGCAGCTTAATGACGGGCGCCCAGGTGAGGTAAGGCAGGCTCTCGAGCTTCCAGCCCTTGATGGAGATACCATCGGCAAGAAACGGCTTGCGCTTGGTGTCGTAGGGCGGACGTGCCAGGCCATCGGGCATATCGGCCGGCAGCATCTCGCCGTCCTCGGTGACCGAATACCAGCCCAGCTTTTTATCGAACAGCACGCTGTCGCAAAAATCGGGCGCAAGGATGTGACCGGCAAGGCCGATGGTCACGCACTCCTCGCCCTTCCACTCAAAACGGTAGATGGCGGTGTTGTACACCTTGTCCTTTTTGGGTTTGCCCGTGGACAGACGCTCGGCAATCTGACGCGCGGCGTCGTTTTTCTCTGCGATGATGAGCTTCAAAAGAGGCTCCTATCTCGTGTCTCTGCGGCTACGCCCGCCCGTATGGCGGCCGACTTACGCCCTTGCTTGCTCAATCTGCCCGATGAGCCAATCGCACCAGGCATCCATGCCCTCGCCCTTGCGCGCGCTCACGGCAAACCGCGGCGCCTGCGGATTGAGGTCATCGAGTGTCTTAGTATACCTATCCATGTCAAAATCGAAAGCCGGAGCCACGTCGACCTTGTTGAGCAGCTGCGCGCCGGCGTGTTGGAAGATGCCCGGGTACTTGATGGGCTTGTCGTCGCCCTCGGGCACCGAGAGAATCATGATGGACAGGTTCTCGCCCAGGTCAAAGTCGACCGGGCAGACCAGGTTGCCCACGTTTTCGATAAAGATGACGTCGATGTTCTCCAGACCGACGGCCTGGTCGAAGGCATCGACGGCCTCCATGATCATGTTGCCCTCGAGGTGGCACAGGCCGCCCGTGTTGATCTGAATGGCGGGCATGCCGGCTTCCTTCATGGTGATGGCGTCGACGTCCGAGGCGATATCGCCCTCGATGACAGCACAGCGCAGGCCGGCTTTGTCACGCAGGCGCTCGTTGGTGCCCAGAATCGTGGTGGTCTTGCCCGAGCCGGGGCTCGACAGCACATTGATCACGTAGGTGTTTGTCTCATTAAATCGCTGACGCAGCTGATCTGCCAGGCGCTCGTTGCGCGACAGAATCGGCGATGCAATATCAATCGTTTTCTCGGCCATACTTAGCGCTCCTTACTTTGGCCCCTTTATACCCCATCACCAGATGGCTAGCGGGCTAATCGTCGGGGGTTTCGATTTCGATACTTGCGATATCGAGCTCGCGGCCGTGCAGTAGGCGCACGTTGGCGCCTCCACAGTGGGGGCAGCGGCAATGGAAGCGGTCGTGCTTAAAGACCTCGCCGCAGTCCAGGCACTCGCTTTGCGGATGGACTTCCTCCACGGCAAGCTCGCAGCCGCTCGTGAGCGGATCCTCGTCGCGAAACGTCTCCCACGCAAAGTCGAGCGCCTCGCGCACGACCTCGGTCATATCCCCGATACGCAGCGTTACCAAAACGGCGCGCGAGGCCCCCGCCCCACGCGCCGCGCGAATCACTGCATCGAGTATGCCGTTGACAATGCCAACCTCGTGCATACCGATTTACTCCTCGTCGTCCTCGTCGTCCGAGAACAGGTCCAGACGGCTCACAAACAAGCCCTCCTTGCCCTCGCGCGCGGTAATGACCACGCGGGCGATGGCGAGCGAGATCTCGTAGAGCGAAAGCAGGGCGCCGTACATAAGGCCCAGGGTGACGGGCGAGCCGTCGGGCGTGATCACAGCCGAACCCACGAGCAGGCCTACGTACACGTAACGCCAGGCGCTGCGGAAGGCCGCGTAGGACACGATGTGGAAAACAGACAGGTAGAAGATGATGAGCGGCAGCTCAAACGCCACACCAAAGCCGATCATAAAGAGCAGCTCCATGTTGATGTAGTCCTCCAGGTTGGGCCACGCCGTGGCGACGGCCGAAGTCTCGCCGATGAGCCACTCAAAGCCCGCAGGGATGATGATGAAGTAGCAGAAGATGGCACCCAGGAAGAACAGAACCGTCGAGGCGAGCACCGTGGGCACAACCCACTTGCGCTCGTTGGGGCGCAGTGCCGGCAGGAAAAATGCCAGGATCTGCCAGATAATCATGGGCGTGCACATGACCACGGCCATCTTGATGGCCAGCGAGAAGCGCAGGCCAAAGCCGCCGAGCGTGGTGGTGATGTAGAACTTACCGTCCGGCACAAAGGAGCGGATGGGGTCTTCCAGGATGTCGAGCACCACGGGCGTGGCGAAATACAGCACGATGGCGGCGGCAAACACCGACACGACCACGATGGTCAGGCGGCGACGGAGCTCTCCCAAGTGATCGAAGAGCGGCATGCGCGCAGGTCCGATCGGCATTACTCATCGCCTCCCTTCGGGGCATCGGCGGCAACGGTGTCGTCCTCGGCCTCGAGCTCGCGGGCGAGCTGGTCGACAACGGCCTTGCGCTTGCGGGGACGACGGGCGTAGAGGTCGGCCGTTGTGGGCTCTGCCGGCTCGGGCTCGGACTCCGGCTCTGCAGCAGGCTCGGGCTCGACGGCGGCAGCAGGCTCTGTACCCTCGGCCTCATCAACAGCGCCTTCGCCCTCAGCAGCACCCTCGCTTGCGGCCTTCTCGGCAGCAAGACGGGCGCGACGCTCGGCAAAGGTCTCCTTCTTGGCGGGCGCTGCCGTCTCGGCGGCATCCTCGTCCACATCGGAATCGTCGTCGGTCGCAGCAGTCTTCTTGGGCTTGACCGGGGCCGACGCGGCCTCGCTCACCGGATCGATAATCTCGGACTGAACAACGGCCGTCATCTTTTCCTGCGTCTCGCGGAACTGACGGATGGCACGGCCGATCGTGCGGCCCATCTGCGGGAGCTTATCCGGGCCAAACAGCAAAAAGCCGAAGACCACGATGATCGCGAGCTCACCCTCTCCAATACCAAACACACATACCTCCAAGGCTCGATGTGAGTCGAGCCCGCACCGCGCCATTCGGCCGGAACTCGTCTATTCATTCGGTCAAGTATAGCGCCCGGACGCCAAAACGTCCGAGCGCATCACAAACATATGCCAAACGGCACGCCCTTTTGGGGGCAAAGATTATGCAGCGGTGATCGAAATCTCCTGGTCGACGCCCAACAGCTGAACCACGCGCATCACCGGGGGCTGCACGTTGACGCAGCTAAAACGCTTACCATGATCAGCTGCGTGGTGTGCGGCGCCCACAAGCACGCCAATGCCCGTCGAATCGATGTAGCTCACCTGGGCAAAATCGAGCTCAACGGCCTCAGTGGGCTGCTCGAGCGCCAGGTCGATGGCATTGCGCAGGCTATCGGCGTTAGAGATATCGATCTCACCGGTCACCTTAATGGTGTAGAGCTCTGGCGTGGGGTTGGTGGAAATACCCAAATCCATGTATACGCTCCTTTACGTATCGAAAGTGCGGATAGTACTAGGCGCGGACTTGCGGGGCCCTACGCGTTAGGCGCGCTCGGCACGCGCAAGCTCGGCAGCGACGAGCTTGACAGCCAGCACCAGCACATCGAGCGCAGCCTCCAGGTCCTCGACCGTGGGATAGCTCGGCGCGATGCGGATGTTGGTGTCGCGCGGATCCTTGCCATAAGGCCAGGTGGCACCAGCCGGCGTGAGCTTGACGCCCAGGTCGGCACAAAGCGCGGCGACCTTCTGGGCCGAGCCCTCGGGGCCATCGAAACTCACAAAGTAGCCGCCATGGGGATGAGTCCAAGTGGCGCAACCCGTGTTACCCAAGCCCTCGGTGAGTTTACGCTCAACGGCCTCAAAGCGCGGGCGCAGGAACTCGGCATGCTTTTTCATGTGCTCCTTGACCGCCTCGATGGTGGGAAGGAAACGCACGTGACGCAGCTGGTTGAGCTTATCGGCGCTAATAAGACCGGCCTTCAGGCGCTTGGAGAACTCGGCGATGACCGCGGGGCTCGCACCGATAAAGCCGATGCCGGCGCCCGGGAAGGTGATCTTGGACGTCGAGGCAAAGGCCACCACGCGATCCTCGGTGCCCGCCGCGCGAGCGAGGTCAAAGATATTTGCGAGCTCGTCGGTCTCGTCGTACAGGTCGTGCACGCAGTAAGCGTTGTCCCAGAAGATGCGGAAATCGGGCGCGGCCGTGGGCATCTCGACCAAGCGGCGCACAGTGTCCTCGCTAAAGGTGATGCCCGTGGGGTTGGAATACTTGGGCACGCACCAGATACCCTTGATGGAATCGTCGGCGGCAACCAGGCGCTCGATCTCGTCCATGTCGGGGCCGTTGTCGGTCATCGCGACGGGGACGTTCTCGATGCCCAGATCGGCGGTGATGCCAAAGTGGCGATCGTAGCCGGGAACAGGGCACAGGAACTTGACCTTCTTGCCGTCGTGCGCTGCCTCGTAAGCCTCCCAAGGGTCGCTGCCGCACGAGCCGCAACGCCAGAACATACCGGCGATATCGTGCTCGATCAGCAGGCTCGATGAGCCCAGTACGAGCGTCTGCTCGGCAGGACAACCCAGGAACTCCCCCGCCAGCTTGCGTGCCGAGGGAATGCCCTCAAAGCAGCCGTAGTTGGAGCAGTCGACGTTGCCGTCATGCAGATCGGCATCGGCATTGAGGATATCGAGCATGGGTCGAGAGATGTCCACCTGGGAGGGCGACGGCTTGCCGCGGGCCATGTCGAGCGCCAGGCCCTTGGCCTTGACCTCGGCGACCTCGGCTTTGAGCGCCTCGATGGCGGCATCGAGTTCGGTGGTTTCCATCTTCTGGTAGATCGTCTGCATGGGGTGCGACCTTTCGCGAAGCGGTACGTTGCAGTTCGTCTAAGTATAGACCGCCATCGTCGCAACGTTATGAAGCCGTGATAGATTAAGTTCATCGCAATCAATTACGAATCGCCGCGCATGCCGGCGTGGGGCGCCCAAGGAGGCACTATGGAGTACGGATCGTTTCAGGCCGAGGAATTCGGCGACTTGCAGCGCCTGGTCGACGGACTGTTTTACGACCGCCACACCATCGACCGCCTGGATCTGATCGTACAGGCCGAAATCTTGGACCTGGCGCCCGACCTCATGGAAATCGTGAACCTTTTGCCGCCCGGCTACTACGACCGCCAGTCACTTTGCGACCAGCTCAACTCCGCCTTGGCCGCCCACGGCTGGGGCGCCGTCTACGGCACCGTGGAATAAGCCTCGAGGCCGGCATTTGGCCCGTTTCCCGACCCTGGCGAGGCTTGTTTTAGGGCTTGTGGCCAAAAAAGGGCAAATATGAGTACTGTCACCTTTTTAGTAGCAGCGTTTCTTGGTCGAAATCGGCAAAACTCGACTTGAAACTCCCTAATCACCGTCAGCTAGCGCCAAATTGGAAGTCGATGGTCACTCATTAACGTACAGTTCTTATAACTTTGTTCATTATTTTCCGCACCTAAAATCAGAACCACCCTTAAAAAGGGTGGTTTGCTCTTAGGGTATAACCCACGGGCC
>CALJCO010000068.1 GCA_938023905.1 uncultured Collinsella sp.
AATACATTTATTGTACACCCCTGCGGCAAAAAAATCGGGCTGCGAAACCCGCGATCATGACCCGCCCCCGAGGGGTAAGGCCCTGCCTTTACAGGACGTATATTATCAATACAGTTATTGTACACCCCTGCGGCCATCTGTATAACGTGTTTTACACCTATACGACGAATGGTGTGCTAGAATGTATAACGTGTTATACATATGATTGGGAGGTGCACGTGGCAACTGCTACCGCGGCATTGAGGATGCCCGAGGACTTGGCAATCAGGTACGACCGTTTGGCGAAATCAACGGGACGCACGAAGACTTTCTACATGACAGAAGCGCTCGCTGCCGAGATTGACAGGCTTGAATACGAGTACGGCTTAATGAAGAAGGTTGAGGATTATAGGGCCGGCAGGCTTGAGACCGTGACGCTCGACGAGCTGGAGGAAAGCCTTGGCTTGGCGGATTGAGATCGACAAGGACGTCCAGCGTTCGATGAAGAAGCTGGACAAGCAGATCGCCAGGAGGATCGTGGCGAAACTTCATGAGATTTCACAGCTCGAAGACCCGAGAAGCATGGGAAAGGGATTGACCGAGAACAAGTCAGGTCTCTGGCGCTATAGGGTCGGCGACTATCGGATAGTCGCCGATATCGAGGACGATGTTCTCGTCATCCTTGTTGTCGATGTCGACCACCGAAGCAGGGTCTACAGGACTCGCAGGTAGGCTGGTCGACACCGCTAACGAAACGGGGAGGGTTTTGACCCTCCCCGTTTTTTACGCCTACCACCACGGACGCCCATCGTACGGACGACCGTCGGGCAGCCTGTCGTACTCGCGCGGCCCCGTCTCAAGCAGCTCGCGGGCGCGGTCGGGGTCATAGCGCACATCCCAGGGAGAGCAGTAATACCATGCGGAATTGCCTCCGTATCGGGTAAGCCGCCACCGAGCCTCGGCAATCGGGACGAAGCCGAGATCGCACCACTGGTAGGCGGTGTGGTCGCGGCGGCCCTCCTGCAAGGTTTCCTCGTCGATGTGGGCCCCCCAACAATCGAGAAGGTCTTTGCGATGCTGTTCCGCGCGGGCGGCGCCCTCGATGCGCTCGCGCTCCTCGGCAGACAGCGCGTCTCCTCGGCGTCGCGCTTCGCCTTGGCGTCGGCGCGGCGGCGGCGGTTGACCGCCTCGACGTCCTTCTTCGCCCAGGGGCGGGTCTGCTCGATGCTGTAGAACATCATGGTCTCGTTACCGTTGGGCGAGCGCCAGGAGCGCTCGACACCCTTCTTGAGCTGGCCTTTAAGCACGTGGCGGTGCTTCTTCTCCCATTGTGCAGCAGTGCGGTACTCGATGCCATCGATGTTAATCATCGTCCTCGACCTCCTCGGGCAGATCGCAGTCGAGGTACACGCGCACGCACCCGCCCCCGCCGCGGTTGGGGTACTCGCGTGAACGCTCGAGCACGCACCCAGCCGCCTGCATCGCGTCG
>CALJCO010000069.1 GCA_938023905.1 uncultured Collinsella sp.
TCACAAAGAAGTAAAGGTCGCGCGAGATGGGATAGCCGCCACTCGCGACCGTCTTCTCGGACGCCTCAACATGATTGACCGAGACGGCCTTGACCGAGGTCTTGGCGTTGAGGCCATCGACGAAGCCCAGCGAAATGTAGCCGATAGCCCCGCGCGAACGAGATACCACGTCGCGCACCTGGCCCGTGCCCGAAAGAACGGCGGAACGGCGATCGAACATCACGATGGTGCGGAAGGCTTCACGCGTGCCAGACGCCTCATCTCGGTTGATAACCTGAATCCTCAGGTCCTCGCCACCGACTTCTTTCCAGTTGGTGATCTTGCCGGCATAGATATCGCGGAGCTGCTCGGTCGAGAGGTTATCGACGGGGTTGTCTTCGTTCACGATGACCGCGATACCGTCGTGGGCAATGACGATGGGAGTCAGGCCCAGATCCTGTTCGTCGGCATTGAGTCCACGGGAGGAGCTGGCGATATCGGCCGTGCCAGCGCTGACGGCTTCGATGCCAGCGGAAGAGCCCAAACCGGAAACGAGCACGTCGATGCCGGTCTCCTCCTTAAAGCCCTCTGCCGCAATTTCGGCGATAGGAAGGCAGGTCGTGGAGCCGGCCACGGTAATGGAAGAGGTAGAAGATCCCGAAGAACAGGCGCACAGCGTAAGCGTAAGCACAGCGGCGCTCAGGACCGATACGATCTTTCTCATAGCATCACGCCGATCGCAGCATGGCGCCCACAGGTGCCGTCCTCGTTACGGTAGGAATAAAAGCGGTCGTTCTGACGCACAGTCGAAAGCTGGGTATCCACGATATTATCCGCGTCCACACCGGCATCTACCAGCGCCTCACAAATGGCAGCGGAAAGATCGAGCATGCGAGAGGCACTCGCATCGATGCAAGAGAACTCGACGGCAAAGCAATCCATGAGTTCCTGGGATACCTCATATTCGTCAGCCAAGATATGGGGGCCGATATAGGCGGAAACGTCGCTCGCATCGCAGCCGGCAGCATCGCAAAGCGCCTGGCACGCCTTGGCAGAAATACGTGCAATCGTGCCCTTCCAACCGGAGTGCACCACGGCAAATCCGCCAGGGGCCACCAGCACCACGGGAACGCAGTCGGCAAAGCAGAGCAGCACGGGCACGTCATGGGCCGTACAGACGATGGCATCGCAGCCCTCGGCAATCTGCTCGCGAACAGCCTCAAGATCGTCGGCGCCGTTCGAAGTCACCGTAACGATATGGTCACCATGTACCTGATTGGGCACGAGCAGATTATGCTCGCACTCAGTGGCGCCCATAGCTTCGAGCGCTCGACGACGATTTTCTTGAACAGCAAAGGGGTCATCGCCTACATGCGAGCCCAGGTTGAGCGAGGAGTACGCATCTTCAGAAACGCCACCGGTGCGCTCGGTAAAGGCAAAGCGGACATCGGATGTCGCGCCCTCCACCAACGTAACTCCATCATGGTCGACACGCGAAACGTTGTCCGCACGTGCTGCCATACTAAAGCCTCCTAATAACACAAGTACCGCGGCGTCGCCGCGCAGTCCGCGTTTATACGGCTGTCATACTTCCTTAAAAGGATACCCGCAGCGGTAGGGACCAAACGTAAAGGGAACGTAAGGAGATTGGAGGCTTTCGTTTACAAACGAGAAACAAAACGGGGTGCATCCAAATGGACACACCCCGTGCAGGTCGTTGAGAAAAACGAACTAGAAGCTACCGCGCTTCAGGAAGTCGGGAAGCTCGAACTGGTCGTTGCCAAAGTTGGGCAGCTCGGTACCACCGACGTTGCGGGTCGGAGCGGCCTGAGCCGGGCTGGCAGCCGGGGGGGTGCGCTGCGGCTCAGCGGAGGCAGCGGCCTTGCTCTGAGACTGCTGAGCAGCAAAGAGCTCATCCTGACGGTTGACGTTGGAGTCGGAGAAGCCCGTAGCGATGACGGTGATACGCACCTGATCGCCCAGGGACTCGTCGACAACGGTACCGAAGATGATGTTGGCCTCGGGGTCGACGGCGTTGGCGACAACGTCGGCGGCGTCGCTGATCTCCTGGATGCCCAGGTCCTTGGAACCGGCGATGGAGAGCAGCACGCGCGTGGCACCATCGATGGAGCTCTCGAGCAGCGGGCTGGAGATGGCCTGCTGGGCAGCGTCGACGGCACGAGTATCCCCAGAAGAGGTACCGATACCCATCATGGCGGTACCGGCCTGCTTCATGATGGTCTTAACATCGGCGAAGTCCAGGTTGATGATACCGGGGACGGTGATGAGGTCGGTGATGCCCTGGGTGCCCTGGGAAAGGACGCCATCGGCAATCGCGAAGGCCTCGAGCATGGTGGTCTTCTTCTCGGCGATGTCGAGCAGCTTATCGTTAGGAATGACGATCATGGTGTCGACGCAATCGGAGAGGGTCTTGATGCCCTCCTCGGCGCTCTTCTTACGCTTGCGGCCCTCGAAGGTGAAGGGCTTGGTCACGACGGCGACGGTCAGTGCGCCGACCTCGTTCATCGCGATATCGGCAACGATGGGAGCAGCGCCGGTACCGGTGCCGCCGCCCTCGCCGCAGGTGATAAACACCATGTCGGCGCCAGCGAGCGCCTCGGCGATGTCGTCGCGGGACTCATCGGCAGCCTTGCGGCCAACCTCGGGATTGGCGCCGGCGCCCAAGCCGCGGGTAAGGTCGGTGCCGATGTGCACCTTGATATCGGCATCAGAGATCGCGAGTGCCTGAGCATCGGTGTTGATGGCAACAAACTCGACGCCGCGGATGCCCTCTTCGATCATTCGATTAACCGCGTTGGTACCGCCGCCGCCGACGCCGACCACCTTAATGACGGCAAGGTAGTTGTTGATCTCTGTCTCGTGCATGTCGGTCCTCCGAACAAAGGTTATAGCCATAGCATGGGTCGACCCCTGCGCACATTAACCTTCAGGTTGAAAGTAAATGCAAAGGTAAACCGTATTATGTTTGCACATTATGAACGTATCAGTCAAATAATTGACCGTGAAAACCAAACAAACCAGATAAACGGCGTGGTATGGCCCCTCAACAAAGCATCAACCAGCGCTACGAGGTCGGAGCATTTCTAAATGTGTAGTTGCCCGGAGAGCGCACATTGATATACGTTACGCCCTCTACCTGCGAAAGCAACTTGGTGACTACGCGTTCCTTCTTGGCGATATCGTCCGAATCGCCCAGCGACACCTCAATGCCGTTATTGAGGTTTGCCGAGATGGCTTCGACCGAAGGCGTGGAAATATCCTTGACTTGTCCCAAGAACTCGCTCGAAAAACCACGCACATAATCCAGGCCGGCCTTAACGGCTTTGGAGTTCACCGCCTGGCCGGAAACCGGAGCGACATCCGCCGAGACATCAGTCAACAACACCGCGCCATAATGCTTGGCGAGTGCCAGCGCGGCATCGATTCCGGTCAAGGTATTTGAGCCCTGCCCTGTCGTGATGACGTTGCCCTGGTCGTCCACTTCGACCGACGTCGACAGCGGGGCGATCCAGGTGTCATCGTCTCCGATAGCCCAGGCAAGGTCGTCGGAGCTGATATATGCAATGGCGATAACCTTACGCTCCGTCGGCGTGATGATAAGCGTATGGGGAAACTGGCGCTGGACATCTACGCCCGAGACCCACGGGTTTTGCTTGAGATCCTCGGTAATCTGGTCGGGATCGACGTTAAAAAGCGACGTTCCCTCGGGCAAGTCGATCAGCTGGATAGCATCGTGCTTCGTCACATGCTCGCTGCCTTGAATCTGAATATCAGTGGCAGTAAACAATCCAGAGTTGATCACCACGATGGCAACGACGACGAGCACGGCCAAGACGGCCAAAACGCCGCCCACGATTTTGCCTTTGCCTGTAACGACAGAAGCGGCGTCTGATGTTTTATTTGCCATCGCTCCAAGTGAAGATAACGGGTTGAAGCCTTTTTTACTCGAAGGCTTCTTGGCGGTAGCCGGCACCGATGTCAGCGAGCGCGGTTTCGATGCGCCCAGCGTGCGGCCTGGACGCGCCGCTTTAGTTCCCGTCGAGGGCTTGGGAGTTGCCATGGGACGGGCAGGCTTGGCGCCCATAACAGGCTTTGACGTCACAGAGGGACGCGAGGACTTTTTTGCGGCCGGACGATTACCGAGCTGCGAGCCGACGACCGGACGACTGGCCTGTCGAGCATGCCCGACAGACTTAGAGTGCGCGACGGTATTGCGTTGAGGTTTGGCAGGCGCGCCGGAACGCCCTCCGGCGCGGCGGAAGGTGGGTTTCGATGCTCTAGAAGCCGAGGAATTTAACTTCCGGTCTGAGCTCGATGCCATACGCCTCCCTCACCTTTCCGTGCACATGTCTAATAACCGCGGCAACGTCATCGGCCGAGGCAGTTCCGTTATTAACGATAAAATTAGCGTGAACGGGCGAAACTTCCGCGCCGCCAATCGAAAAACCCTTTAATCCACAATCCTCGACAAGCTTGCCCACACTCGCATCGGGCGGGTTGCGAAAGACAGACCCGCAGGATGCGCGACCCATGGGCTGCGTACGCTTGCGCCTTGTAAGGTACCGCTCCATGCGCTCGCGAATGTCGGCCTTGGGCGCCGGTTTAAGCTTGAGCACGCACTCGAGGATGATCTCATTGCGGGGAAGGCTACATTCGCGGTAGCCCCAAGAGATCTCGGACCCCGCATAATGCTTGATACCGGATGCCGGGTCAAACGTTACGACATCCTCAACCAGCGAGCCAATCCACTCGGTCCGCGTGCCGGCATTCATAGATATCGCACCGCCGACCGAACCAGGAATACCAACGGCAAACTCAAGGCCCGAGAGGCTACGCGACAGGGCATCGTTGACCAGGCGCGCAAACATCACGCCCGCACCGACCGTCAGCGTACAACCGTCATCGGCAACAACCGTGCGCTGGAACTCACGTCCGAGCGAAATGACGGCACCGCGATAACCGCCATCGGCAACCAGCAGATTGGAGCCCTTGCCGATGATGACCCACGGCACCTGCTCGCGATCGAGCACCGCCACGGCGCGGCGGAGGGCATGATAGCTATGGCACGTCACAAAGAGGTCGGCCTTGCCGCCGATACGATAGCTCGTATGACGCGCAAGGCGCTCGTCCTCGATCACATCCGTGTCGATCATGCCCGAGAGCGCCATGACGGCGTTAAACAGACCCATTAGACTTAAGCGTCTTTCTTGGCAGTCAGATACTCAATGAACTCGGGACCGACGGTCGTAACGTCGCCGGCACCCATGGTGAGCAGCAGGTCGCCCTCGCCCACCATCTGCTCGAGCTCCTGATTGAGCTCAAGACGGCTGGAGCAGTACACGACCTCCTTGCCAGGATGCTTGGCGCGCACGGTATCGGCGAGCATCTTAGAGGTGACACCCGGAATGGGCATCTCGCCAGCCGAGAACACATCAATCAGCAGCAGTTTATCGGCATTGGCAAATGCATCGGCAAAGTCGTCGCACAGGGCCTGCAGGCGCGAATAGCGGTGCGGCTGGAACACGACGTCGACGTGCTTGTAACCCAGCGACGAAGCGGCAGCAAGCGTCGCCTTGATCTCGGTGGGGTGATGGCCGTAATCATCGACCACGGTGATGCCATCGATATCGCCCACGTGGGTAAAGCGACGGCGGACGCCCTCAAAGCTCGAGAGCGCCTTGGCGGCGGCGTCGATGTCAAGGCCCAGGACATGGGCGACGGTGAGCACCGCCGTGGCGTTGAGCATGTTGTGGCGACCGGGATTGCTCTTGATCTCCACAGCGCGCTCAGTGCCGTCCTCAAAGCGAACGATAAAGTCACTCTGGATGCCCTTGACATCCGGGTGCATGCAGACGATGTCGTTGCTCTCGGCAAAGCCGTAGGAAAGCACGTGACGGCCCGTCGACTTGGCGAGCTCGACCAGATGCGGGTCCTCACCGCAGACGATGACGGTGCCGCCCTCGCCCACCAGGCTCATGAATTTGGCGAAAGTTGCCTCGATCTCCTCGATACCCGAGTAGTGATCGAGGTGGTCGGCCTCGACGTTGGTCACAATGACTACGTTGGGGTTCAGGAACAGGAAGGAGCTGTCGGACTCGTCGGCCTCGGCGACAAAGTAGTCGCCCGAGCCGTTCTTGCCGTTCGTGTCATAGCCCTCGACGATGCCACCGATCAGGAAGCTCGGATCCAGACCCATGCGGTCGAGCATGGTGGCACACATCGAAGACGTGGTGGTCTTGCCATGCGTGCCGGCAACAGCGACGGTGGTGTAGCCGTGGCCCAAAGCAGAGAGCATCTTGGCACGGGGCCACACGGGAATACCAAGCTCGCGAGCGCGCACGAGTTCAGGGTTGGATTCCGGAATAGCGGTGGAGACAACAACCACGTCGGGCTTAACCTCGTCGATCGTGGCGGCCTCATGGCCCACATGCACCTTCACACCAGCGCGGGTAAGCTGGCGGATATAACGTGACGTCTTAAGGTCGGAGCCGGTAACGGCATAACCGCGCTCGTGCAGAACGAGGGCGATGCCGCTCATGCCGGCGCCGCCGATACCGATAAAGTGGGCGCTCTTAAACTCGGGCGCGGAGGTTGCAGTCTGGGAATCAGCCATGTGCTCGTGTACTCCTTGCGTAAACACTGCCTGTAACCCGTTAACTGTACCGCACCTACCGCATCAGCGCGAGGGCGACCGAAGATATCCCGTCTAACTAACGCAAACCCTCTACCGCATCCGCCAGAAGAGCGGCGGCTCTATCCTGAGCCAGACCACGCGCCGCCTGACGCATGGCGTCGCGCACCGCAGCGTCATCTATCAGGTGCAGCAGCTCGTCGGCAGAGGCAGGGGCATCGATATCGGCATCGGCGCATAGCACGCCGGCACCGGCATCGACCAGGTAACGCGCATTCGTGGTCTGGTGATCGGCCGTGGCGTGCGGGTACGGCACTAGTACCGAGGGCACGGCAAGCGCGGCGATCTCGGCCACGCTCGAGGCACCGGAACGCGAGAGCACCAGATCGGCCGCAGCCAGCATATCGCCCATGTTGTCGATATAGGGCTGGACACGATAGCGCTTCGCCTCCTCGGGCGTCAGCGCCAAAGCGCGCTCGGTCTCCTCAAAGCCGTCGGCACCCGTCGAATGCAAAATGTAGAGATTCTCGCGGGTCAGCAGCTCACCCTTGAGCGAGGCAACGCGCTCATTGAGATGCTGAGCACCGAGTGAACCGCCAAAGACGAGCAGAAGCGTCGCGTCCTCGGGCACGCCGAGCGTCTTGCGACCGCGAGCGCGATCGCCCTCGATCACCGAACGACGCACGGGATTACCCGTCATGAGCACATGGTCGGGGTCGCCCTCGCGCTCAAAGACCGCGCGGGCCGCAGGTACCGAAATGCACACGCGGGCGGCATGCGAGTTCATCATCTTATTGGCCAGCCCCGGAACAGAGTTCTGCTCGTGCAGCAGATACGGAACGCCGGCGTCCTTGCACCAGCCCAGCAGCGGGACCTCAACGTAAGCACCAAAGCCGATAGCGGCATCGGGCTTACCGACCTTCGAGAAGTGACTGGCAAGCGCACGCTTCGCCTTGTTGACGCGCCACAGCGAGGTCAGCGCCGTCCAGGGACGGGAGCGATCGAAGCCCGTGACCGTGATGGGCACAAAGTCGAATCCGGCCTCGGGAACCAGACGACCCTCGAGCTTGCGCGATTGGCCCACGAACACAACGTGATGGCCGCGGTCACGCAGCTCCTCGGCCAAGGCGAGCGCGGGGTTGATATGTCCTGCCGTGCCGCCAGCTGCAATAGCAACGGTCATCTTATCGGTCATGGTAATCCCTTCGTACACGCGGCCCCTGGTCATCGGTGCGCAAACGCGCCGACGGGTCCGAATTCAAATCGATTCGATTATATCCGCCGCCCGCATTGCGAGGAGTGGGGCGCTGCGGACGACCTTGCGGCGCTGTTCGCTGACGCGGACGGGCCGCCGGCTCGGTCGCAGAGCCATCCAGAACGGTAAAGCCGTTACGCGAAGATCGCTCGCCGCGCACGTGGGGCACGCCGGCGGTACTCTCATCCATAACGGCAAAGCTCTCGCGGCGACGGTCGTACTCATCGCGACGGGCACTCTCATACGAAACGCGAAGGATCAGACCGGCAAGCATAAGCGACACAATAATCGACGAGCCGCCGTAGCTAATAAACGGCAGTGGCTTGCCCGTCATGGGAAACACATTGAGAATGCCCAGCGCGTTGATCAAAAACTGCACCGCAAGAATGACCGCGGAACCCGATGCCATAAGTGCTCCGCGACGGTCGGTCGCCTGCTCGGCAATGCGAAACGCCGAGTAGATCAGCATCGCAAACACCAAAATGAACAGCACGGTTCCGATAAAGCCAACTTCCTCGCCGATAATAGCCAAGATGTAGTCGTTATGCGCCTCGGGCAAATACGAGTACTTCATGGTGGAGTTGCCGATACCGCGACCGAACAGGCCGCCCGAGGCAAACGCCATGATGGCAAGCGTGGCCTGATAGCCGTCACCATACTCGTCGGCCCAAGGGTTCAAGGCAACCTGAATACGCACCATACGGTATGGCTCTGCGACAAGCGCAATCACGATCACGAGAATGCCGAAGATTAGCACGCCGATGATAAATCTGGGGTCGAGACCCGCAAACAACGCCATGCACATGAGGGTCAGCAAGATGATCAGAACGGTGCCAAAATCGGGCTGAACAAAAATCAGGAAGAGCGAAATGCCCAGGTAGCCGCCCATCTTGCGAAGAAACTCGTTGATGTTGCCGCCGGGCGAAAAGATGCGGTCGAGCATGATGGCCGAATACGCGATGGCGAACGGCTTTAAAAACTCAGACGGCTGGAACTGAATACCGGCGATGTTGAGCCAACGCGTGGCGCCACGACTGCCGCTGCCCATAAAGAACACCAGAACCAGTAGCCCTATCATGCCCATGAGGAAGATCCTGAGCACGTCTTCCCCAAACCAACTGTCCGGCAAGATGCGCACGATGGCAACCATAGCCAGCACGCCAACTCCGGCAAACGCGGCCTGTCGAAACAGGAAAAACGTCGCCGAACCATTCTCATGCAGCGCCTCGACCGAAGATGCCGAGTACACCATCAGCAAGCCAAAGCAAACCAAGCTAAACAGGCAAGCCATAAATATCAAACGGGGGCGCATGATGCGGGCGGGGACGCCGGCAATATAGCGCTCACTGAACGTCTGCCCGCCGCATCCGGAACGCGGCGTGCTACGCAGCGAGGAAGCACGGTCCGAGTCGGGCCTCCTCATATCACTTCGGGGGCTCTCCTCTCTCACCGGCAACCCCTATTCCGTTTGCGATTTCGCTGCCGCGGCAAGCTGGGCAACGTAGTCCTTAAACACGCGACCGCGCTCCTCGTAGCCCGAGAACTCGTCGAACGAAGAGCAGGCGGGAGAAAGTAGGATCACGTCGCCGCGGCTCGAGAGCGAGCGGGCAACGTCAACGGCATCGCGCAGATCATCGGCCTGGGCGATATCCACGTCACCATCGACATCGGCCTCGTCCATAGCGGCGGTAAAGCGCTCGCGCGCATCGCCAAAGCAAACGACCGAGCGCACGTTGTCCATAACGACGCGGGCAAAGTCCGCAAGCGGCGTACCCTTATCGTGGCCGCCGAGCAGCAAGATCACGTCGTCATCGGGAAACGCCGTCAGGGCCTTTTCGACCGCATCGGTGTTCGTTGCCTTGGAATCGTTGACGTAGCGCACGCCATCGATCTCGCCGCAGGGTTCCACGCGGTGCTCGAGCGGCTGGAACGATGCCAAACCGCGGCAAATGCCCTCGGGATCGGCACCGACGGCCAGAGCAGCCGTGGCGGCACATAGGGCATTGATGACGTTGTGGTGGCCCGAGATCTTGAGCTCGGACGTGGCGACAAGCTGAGTCTCGACGCCCTTCAGGCGGACGACCATCTTGCCGTCGCGCACAAAGGCGGCGTCTGCACCCTCGGGCTCGTCAAAAGCGACCTTGCAGATGCGGCGGCCCGGTGTGTAGATGTACTCATCGAACTCATGGATGCCGGCATCCTCAACGTCGATAACCACGAGGTCGTCGTCGACCATATTCTCGAACAACTTGATCTTGGCAAGCGCATAGTTCTTGTGGCTCTTGTGCCAGCCCAGGTGATCGGGCGTGATGTTGAGCAGCACCGCCACGCGAGGATGAAGCTCGGCGGTCGTAGCAATCTGATAACTCGACAGCTCGGCCACAAACCACTCATTGTGCGCGCGGCCGTCGATCTCGTTCACCGGCGGCTCACCAATGTTGCCGACGGCCACGCTGGCCTCGCCGGCAGCTTTAAGCAGATAGTCCGTGAGCGACGTAGTCGTCGTCTTGCCGTTGGTGCCCGTGATGGCGATCCAATCTTGGGGAGACAGGCGATAGGCAAACTCGGGCTCGCCCATAATCTGAGCGGCATGCTCGCGCCCAGCCTTAAAGAAGGCCGAGAACTCCGAGATACCCGGGCATGTCACGCACACGTCATAGGCACCCTCGACCTGCTCGGAGCCGTAGACAAACGACGCACCCTGCGCCTCGAGCGCACGTGTGGCGTCATTGGGCTCGGAGGTACCGCCGCCATACACGGTCGTAGCGCTCACGCGCTCGGGGTGGGCCAACGCCCAACGGGCGACATCGAGACCGGATTTACCCTGCCCCAAAACGAGCAGGCTAAAGACATCAGCAAGAGGCATGAAAGACCACTATCCCAACTGGAAGAACAGGGCGAGGCCAACGGCGCCAAAGGCCGCGGCGATAATCCAAAAACGGATAACGACCTTGGTCTCGGCCCAGCCCATCTTTTCGAAATGATGATGAATGGGCGCCATAAGGAAGACGCGCTTGTGCGTAAAGTGGAAATAGACAACCTGGATCATGACCGACAGGGTCTCGACGATAAACAGACCGCCGATGATGAGGGAAACGACTTCGGTGTTGGTAATGATGGAGGCGCAGGCAAACGCGGCACCCAGGGCAAGCGAGCCGGTATCGCCCATAAAGATGCTCGCCGGGTAGCAGTTGAACCACAAAAAGCCCAGGCAGGCACCGGCGCACGCCGTGCAGAAGATGGACAGGTTCACGTCACCGTGTAAAAACGCCATGGCGGCCATGGCGAGCATGGCAATCATGGAAGTGCCGCCGGCAAGGCCGTCCAGACCATCGGTCAGGTTCACGGCATTGGAAAGACCGGCGATCATCAGCCAGCAAAATACAATGTAGAGCCACGGGAACGAAAGGCCGCAGATGGTGGTCGAAAGAACACCGAGGTCAATCGTCAGGCCGCCGGGAAAACGAATCTCGGGGGCGACGCCGCACCAATTGACGGCGAGCACGGTAAAAGTGACGCAGATGATGGTCAGACCGATCATCTTGGCGTGAGGCGTCAGGCCGAGCGAACGACCATGCGTGACGGAGGTCAGATCGTCGATAAGACCCAAAACGCCGGTGGCCAGCGTGGCAAGCAGCACGAGCACGAGCTCGGTGGTGAGCTTGCCCATCAGCAGGCAGGTCAGCGAGATCGCGACAAGGATGATGACGCCGCCCATGGTCGGCGTACCCTGTTTAATCAAATGACGCTTGGGGCCATCGGCTCGGACCTGTTGGCCGATACCCTCGACCTTCAGCAGCTTGATCCACCACGGCATAAGCAGCAACGCAATGGCGGCAGCGATGCCAAGTCCCAAAAAGGCCTGATACGTAGGATACGAGGGATTGCCGAACATGGGCTAGCACACACCTTCCACAAAGCGGTCGAGCTCAACAAAACGGGAACCCTTGACCAGTACAACATCATGATTATCAAGCGCGCCGCCCATGCGGTCGAGCACCTGTTGATAATCGGAGAACACCTGGATGCGGTCCTCGTCCATGCCCATCATGCGTGCGGCATCGGCCATAAGCTGGGCCAGCTCACCACCCACGCACGCCAGCATGTCGAGCTTCTTGGCGGCGGCATAGGCGCCCACGAGCTCATGCATGCGAGGAGCCTCATCGCCCATCTCGCCCATCTCGCCCAGGATCGCCATGCGAGACCCCGTGCACGAAAGCGAGCACAGCAGATCGAGGCCAGCAGCCATGGATTCGGCACTGGCGTTATAGGAGTCATCGATGACGCGTGCACCGCTCTTGGCGCGCTTGATCTCCTGGCGGTGTCCGGTGATCGTGAGACCCCTAAAGGCAGCATCGATCTGCTCGGGCGTCACGCCCAGGCGATAGGCAACCGCGGCGGCCTTAACGGCATTAGGAACGGACTGCACGCCGGGGATGGCAAGCATGGTATCGATCGTCTCGCCCTGGCCAAAATCGAGCGTAAAGACCGGACGGCCTTCGTCATCAACGCGAACGTCGCGGGCACGGACCTCATCATCGTCCGAGACGCCGGCCAGCATCACGTCGATACCAGCAGGTTGGGCGAACGTGTCGCGAATGAACGGCGTAAAGTCGTCCTCACCGCCCAAAACCAGCAGCGGCA
>CALJCO010000070.1 GCA_938023905.1 uncultured Collinsella sp.
CAGGCGCTGCCCTCTACTTGCTCTGCCTGCCGGCGCTGCGTCGCGGGCTTTGGAGCGGCGCAGGGCAACGAGCCGATCGCTGATCGTGGAAACGATAGGCCTATGCCATGCGGGTCAAGGCGACTTCCGGCAAGCTATACGCGCCCTAGGAGTGCGGTTGGAACGTTGGCCCAGCCAGATACTCCCGATCACGAGCAGGACGCCGATGATTTGAAGCGCACTCAGCGTCTGATCCAAGAACAACCATCCTAGCAACACGGCGGTCCCCGGGCTGAGAAAGCCCAGTAAGGAAACAACTGTAGGTTCGAGTCGCGAGATCCCCCGGAACCAAAGGAAGTAGGTTAAACCCGCTCCGATCAGGCCGAGCCACGCCAGGCCGAGAACATTGGTTCCTGTAGGCATCGGGATTGGCGGATCAAACACTAAAGCTACTGGAACGAGCAGAAGTCCTCCGGCCGCCAGTTGCCAGGCGGTAAAGGTGAGCAGAGGCACGGGAGGTTGCCACTTGCGGGTCAGCACGGTTCCGAACGCCATGGAAACCGCCCCCGCCAGGCCCGCTGCGACGCCGACAGGATCTAGCGCTGCGTTTGGTGTCAACACCAACAGCGCCACGCCCGCAGTTCCGCAAATAGCCCCCAGGACCGCCATCAATCGTATCGGGCTACCTAGCAGAGCGGCAGAGATGAACACGACCATCAGCGGCTGCACAGCGCCTACCGTCGCCGCGACCCCGCCCGGCAGGCGGTAGACCGAAATAAACAACAAGCTCCAGAATAGCGAAATATTAAGTGCGCCGAGGATGAAGATGCGCATCCACCAGATTCCCGTTGGAATCTGTCGGACGATCATCACGAGCAATAAACCCGCCGGCAACGCCCGCAGCATCGCGACCGTCATCGGTGAGAAGTTCGGCAGGTATTGGGTGGTGACAATGTAGGTGCTGCCCCAAATGGCAGGTGCTATCGCTGTGAACAATAAATCGGGCGTGCGTAATGACATGCGATTACAAGACCTCCGCTACGGCGATGGGTTTTTGAGAGTTGCAGGCGCCGCGATGACCGCACCCTGACTTGGACTGGCCCTGCCTCGCACCAATCCACCTGCGGCTATGGCCGCGATCATGCGAGGCCCGAAAATTACACGACCTGTACACGTCCGCCGAACCCGGAACGCAACAGAGCTTCGTGGGCATCCCGATCCGGGTCGTAGCAGCAGTCCTGGACCAAACGCACGTCGTAGTCCGCATCACTAGCCCAGGCGACGCTTGAAAGAACAACGCCGGTGGTGCTTATCCCGGCCATGACAAGCGTGCTTACGCCGCGCGTCCGAAGGTCGGCGTCGAGCGCCGTGCCATAAAAGACGCTGGCTCGCGGACATGCATAGAAAAGGTCGCCCCGTTCGATCGCAAGCCCTTCGACGGGCAGACCGGTGCGAAATCGTCCGCTCGGGAGATACGGTGAGATTTGGCGATTCGTCGCCGGCGGCGCATGTTCATACTCTTCGCCGAGCGAAAAGTTGGGGAACAGCACGGGCCGGCCGCGCAAGGCGTGCTGGCAGCCGTGCAGACCCTGCGTGAGATGAACGCC
>CALJCO010000071.1 GCA_938023905.1 uncultured Collinsella sp.
CGACCACAACCGGGGTGTACTCCCAGCCAAACTCCTCGCAGCACTTGGGAGCCAGGTCCTCGAGCATGACCTCGGCGCGGCCGTCGTGCTCAACGGCGACGTAGGCGGCACCGGGCTTGAGAGAAACTGCCTGGTCGGAGGGGATGGTCCACGGCGTGGTCGTCCAGATGATAAAGTCAACCGGGCCGTCGAAGTTCTCGAGGCCGGCGGGCTTGGAGGTCATCTCAAAGCGCACGAAGATGGACGGGCTCGTCTCGTCGGAGTACTCAATCTCGGCCTCAGCAAGTGCGGTATGGCAGTGCTTGCACCAGTGGACGGGCTTGTGACCGCGATAGATCATGCCCTTGTCGAACATGGCCTTGAAAACCTCGATGTCGGCGGCGTCATGCTGGTGATAGAGCGTCAGATAGGGGTTGTCCCAATCGCCGAGCACGCCCAGGCGACGGAAGCCGGCCTTCTGCAGCTCGATGTTCTCGACAGCGAACTTGTTGCAAAGCTCGCGGATCTTAGCCGTGGAGGTCTGGTTGAACTTCTCGGTGCCGAGCTTCTCCTCGACCTTATGCTCGATCGGCTGGCCATGGCAGTCCCAACCGGGGACATAGGGAACCTCATAGCCCTGCATCATCCAGTAACGGTTGATCATGTCCTTGGAGATCTTGTTCATGGCGTGGCCGATGTGGATCGGGCCGTTGGCGTACGGAGGGCCGTCGTGCAGCACGAACTTCTTGTGACCCTCGTTCTTCTTCAGAACCTGCTCGTAGACCTTGTTGTCCTGCCAGTCCTTGAGTCGCTTGGGCTCGGACTTGGAAAGACCGGCACGCATGGGAAAACCGGTCTTGGGCAGATTCATCGTCTGCTTGTACTCGTTTGCCACGGTACCCCTTTCATGTCGTGGGCGCGCACGCCCGTTGGGCACCAAAAAAGCGCCCGTCCCTACAAGCTGGGACGAAGCGCCACAAAACGGACTGTACGCCCGCAAAAGCTCTTCGTTTAACCACCCAGCTTAGATGCCCTCGCCCGCGTATTCGCGCGCTCGCATCCGTTACTCGGCTGGCCTGTATCGACGACCATCTCGGCGATATCTACTAAGACGAGCCTGTGCGACGCGTCCGTTGGGACCGCAGCTCCGGGGTGATTTTCATCGGTCGCATGCACGGGTTCTCAGCGCTCCCCGCTCTCTGTAACATGCGGACGGCCGACTACTCGTCCCCATCAACGCTTATGCGGAGTATGCTAGCACGTTCCGCGCCGGCGAAAAACCCTCAACACTGGTTTTATACGTTCGAAATTTCTCGCGGCTGTGGACCTTCTCTAGGAGCAAAATACCTGAAAGCACTTTATCGAAAGAAAGAAGGTTGCCATGCGCACGATTGGAATGAGTGATTATACCGTCGGCGAGGATTGCTTTACCGAGCTGCCCGCCGCACTGGCAGAGTACGGAGCGACCAAGGTCGCCATCATTGGCGGCAAGCGAGCCCTAGCTGCGGCGCTGCCGGGCATCGAGGCGGCGCTTGAAGGTACCGACGTCGAGATTCTGGAGACGCGCGTCTACGGCACCAACAGTACGCGCGCCAATATCGCCAAGGTCGTGAACTCCCCCGCTTGCCAGCAGGCAGACGTGCTTATCGCCTGTGGCGGCGGCAAGGCACTCGACACCGTCAAGACAGCGGCAATCGAGCTCAAGAAGATTGTCTTTACGGTGCCGACGATTTGCTCTAACTGTTCCGCCGCGACCGCCATTGCCGTCGTCTACAACGACGATGGATCGCTCGAGGGCTATTCGTACCCCAACCGACCGGCGCACATCTTCATCAATCCCAAGATCATCGCCGAGGCTCCGGCGGAGTACTTCTGGGCCGGCGTGGGCGACGCCCTGTCCAAGCAGCCCGAAGTCGAGTACGCCACGAGCGCCGGCGACCTGGAGCACACCGCCGGCCTTGGCCTGGCTCTTGCCCACACCTGTTCCGAGCCGCTGTTTACCTACGGTGTTCAGGGTCTTGAGGACGTTCGTCAGAATCTGTCGAGCGAGGCCGTCAAGCAGATCGCGCTCGACATCGTGGTCAACACGGGCTATGTCTCGAACCTGACCAACCAGAACGATTACTACTACAACTCG
>CALJCO010000072.1 GCA_938023905.1 uncultured Collinsella sp.
AGGAAAGCACTTAATGTGCTTTCCGTCTTGCGCAGGACTGTAGAGCAGCAAACTTAACCCCCGCCCTCAGCCCCGGAGACCCTCCCGGAGGGACCGAAAAATTTTTTCAAAAAAGTTGTTGCGCGCCGGACAGACTTCTGTGTATACTAATCCCCGCAGCGCACGCGAGCGGAAACAAACGCGAACGCCTGCCTGGGGAGTTAGCTCAGTTTGGTTAGAGCGCCGGCCTGTCACGTCGGAGGTCGCGGGTTCGAGCCCCGTACTTCCCGCCAACGCAATTAAAGCCACGTCTTCGGACGTGGCTTTTTGCGTTTGATGCACTTTGTTTCGATAGAACGATCGCCCTGGCGCATCTTCGCCCAGAATCCCCGCCCCTTCGGGAACGCAAGTAAAATCTAATAAGCATATCTGTCTAAACAACAGCTTTGTTGCGCAACACCTGTTCAACGAGACAGGGGGTTAGGTTATACTAAATTGCACTGTAGGCCGCATCTGATGCATTTCGCTCCAAGCGCGGCACTCAGTGGATATCCGATTTACCATTTGGATGTCCTGCGGTCATTTAGCGTCTCGACACAAGCTCGGCCCCGGAGCTCGTTCGAGCTGTTCGTATTCCTTGAAAGGGGAAAAATGGACATATCGAGGAAGACTGATTACGCCCTTCGTATGCTGGCGATGCTTGCCGAGGATCCGGAGCGTTTGCTTTCTGTTCGCACCGCTGCCGAAGAGGTCAATGTTCCGTATTCGTTTGCCCGCTCGATTCAGCACGGTTTGGTCCAGGCCGGTATTGTGGAGAGCCTGCGTGGCGTCCACGGTGGCATGCGTCTCAAGGTCAGTCCGGACGACGTCACCATTCGTCAGGTCGTCGAGGCCGTTCAGGGCCCTATGGTTATGAATGATTGCACCGCACCCGATGGCGACTGTGCGCGCATGGGCACGTGCTGCTATCATCCCCTGTGGGCCGGAGCTCAAGCGTTGATGCGCGACTACCTCGATTCCGTTTCGCTCGGCGACATCGTCGCTCACCGCCAGTTCCCGGCCGTCGATCCCAAGTTCGCCGACCGCGATGCGTTTCCCGAGTACGCCACCTGTGCGTATACATGCCGGGAGGAATAGCGCCGCATAAGGAGCATAGATATGATTCAGGACCCCTTTCGTTCGATGATTCGTTCGGAAGGGGTCCTGCGTTATCGCGACCTTCCGTGGCGCCGCACGCGCGATCCGTACATCATTTGGCTTTCTGAGGTCATGTTGCAGCAAACACAGGTGCCACGCGTGGAGACGCGTATGCCGGCGTGGCTCGATCGCTTTCCGACCGTGCAGGCGCTTGCCCAAGCCGCGCCTTCCGATGTTTTGGACGCTTGGCAGGGCATGGGCTACAACCGACGCGCTCTGGCGCTCCACAAGGCCGCTCAGCGCGTTGTGGAGGACTGGGACGGTGAGTTTCCGCGTGAGACGCGTGACTTGGTCGCTCTGCCTGGTATTGGCCCGGCAACGGCGCAAGGTATCCGGTCGTTTGCGTTTGACCTTCCAGGCGTGTATCTGGAGACCAACGTGCGCACGGTCTTTCTGCATCACTTCTTTCCCGATGTACCGGCTGTTCCCGACCGCGAGCTGGTGCCGCTGATTCAGGCGGCCTGTCCGGCGGCCCCCGGTGCGGCGACCGACGAGATCGCTCCCTTTGCCGTGCCGCTCGATGATGCCGACACGCCGCGCGCGTGGTATTACGCGTTGCTGGATTACGGCGCATATCTAAAAAAGACGTTGCCCAATCCGTCCAGGCGCTCGGCGGGCTATAGCCGTCAATCAAAGTTTGAGGGCTCACGTCGCCAAAAGCGCGCGCATATCGTGCGCATGTTGCTGGCAGCGCGCGATGGCCAACCGGCGGGGATTACGCTTGCTGATGCCGTGGTGGGCGTTAACGATATGGAAGCGGCGGCTGGGCGCGGGCCGGTCGAGCGCGAGCTTGTCGCGGGCATTCTGGCCGACCTGGAGCGTGAGGGCTTTTGCCGAGCCAAGGGCGATCGCTGGCTGAGCATCTAGCCCGTGCAAATCTGAAGAACAGGATTGTAAGGTTTAGATTTCCGACATGAGGGCATCCTAAAGACGAGGCCGCTCGAAGCCTACGGGCGGCATGCGTTGAAGGGAAGTACACCTATGGATTTTGAGAATTCCCAAACCAAGAAGAACCTCGAGACCGCTTTTGCCGGTGAGTCCCAGGCACACACCAAGTATCGCTACTATGCCTCCAAGGCAAAGAAGGACGGCTACGTTCAGATCTCGAACATCTTTGCCGAGACGGCTGGCAACGAGTCCGAGCACGCCAAACTGTGGTTTAAGTATCTGCACGATGGCGCCGTTCCCGGCACTCTGGATAACCTGCGCGATGCCGCCGCGGGCGAGAACTACGAGTGGACCGAGATGTACGACGAGTTTGCCAAGACCGCCGATAAGGAGGGCTTTGCCGAGATCGCCGCGAAGTTCCGCGGCGTCGCTGCCGTCGAGAAGGCTCACGAGGAGCGCTACAACAAGCTCGTCGAGCGCATTGAGTCGGGTGAGGTGTTTGAGCGCGAGGGCGTAAAGGTGTGGAAGTGCCTGAACTGCGGGCACCTGCACGTTGGTGCCGAGGCGCCTGAGGTGTGCCCGGTGTGTAACCACCCGAAGGCGTACTTTGAGGAGCAGGTGGTGAACTACTAGCGCTTGGCGCTGGCTGCTGCGGAGCGCAGGGCGGGAGGCCGGATTGCCTTCCCTTCCCGCTCACGGCTCCGCAGGGTCGCGTTGAGGGAAGGCAATCCGGCCTCCCGCCCTGCGCTCCGGCGTTGGGTCGTCGCGTGC
>CALJCO010000073.1 GCA_938023905.1 uncultured Collinsella sp.
TAGATCTTGCCGCTGGCTTCCAGAATCTCCTGCACCTGATCGGTGGTCAGGGCGTCCAGACCGCAGCCGAAAGAGTTGAGCTGGATCAGGTCCAGGTCGTTGCGCATCGTCACAAAACGGGCGACGGCGTACAGGCGGCTGTGGTACATCCACTGGTCGACGACGCGGATGGGGCGCTCGGGCTTCACCAGATGCGCGAGCGAATCCTCGGTAAAGACCGCAAAGCCAAAGCTCGAGATAAGCTCAGGCAGGGCATGGTTGATCTCGGGGTCGTTATGGTAGGGACGACCGGCGAGCACGATGCCGTGACCGCCATGGTCCTCGACCCACTTAAGAGCCTCCTCGCCCATGGTCTGGATGTCCTCGTGGAAACGCGCATCGGCCTCAAAGGCGGCGTTGACGGCGGCATCGACCTCGGAGCGCGTGATCTTGGGTCCACGCACGCGACCGCGACCGGCTTGCGCATCGGCCACGCGGTCGACGGCGAGCACCTGGTACAGGCGGCGCTTGAGCTCGGTCTTGTCGTGATAGGGCACAAACGGGTACAGGAACTCGATGTTCTGCTCGCGAATCTCGTCGATATTGAGCGCCAGCGCCGTGGGGTAGCTCATGACGATGGGGCAGTTATAGCAGTTGCCGGCGGTCGGATCCTCCTTGCGCTCCCAGCGCACGCACGGCATCCAGATAAAGTCGACGTCGCGGTCGATAAGGTTCATCACGTGGCCGTGGCTCATCTTGGCCGGATAGCATACGCTCTCGGACGGCATGGACTCGATACCCGCCTGGTAGGTCTTCTTGCTCGATTGGTCGGACAACTGCACGCTAAAGCCCAGGCGCGTAAAGAACGCGTGCCAGAAGGGGTAGTTCTCGTACATGTTGAGCGCGCGCGGGATACCCACGGTGCCGCGCGGGGCCTCGTCGGGGCTCAGCACCTCGCGGTTAAAGAGCAGCTCGTTTTTCTTTTTGAAGAGGTTGGGGGCCTCGGTCTTCTGCTTTTTGTGGCCGGCACCCTTCTCGCAGCGGTTACCGGTAATGAAGCGCCTGCCGCCGCCAAAGTCGTTGACGGTGAGCTGGCAGTTGTTGGAGCAACGTCCGCAGCGGACGTGTTTTTGCGTCACGGTGAGGTGCGCGATATCCTCGGCAGAAAGAATGGTCGAGGTGCCGTCGGCGCCGGCGCGATCGCGGGCGAGCAGGGCCGCACCGTAGGCGCCCATGCAGCCGGCGATGTCGGGGCGCACGGCATGCACGCCGGTGAGCTGCTCAAACGCGCGCAGCGTGGCATCGGACATAAAGGTGCCACCCTGGACGATCACCTGACTGCCGATCTCCTTGGGGTCGCGCAGCTTAATGACCTTGAACAGGGCATTCTTGATGACAGAATAGGACAGGCCGGCCGCGATGTCGCCCACCGTGGCGCCTTCCTTTTGCGCCTGCTTAACGCGCGAGTTCATAAAGACCGTGCAGCGGCTGCCCAGGTCGACCGGGGCCTTGGCGTGGATGGCGGCATCGGCAAACGCGCGCACGTCCATGTCCATGGAGACGGCGAAGCTCTCGATAAAGCTGCCGCAGCCCGACGAGCAGGCCTCATTGAGCATGATGTGCTCGATGACGCCGTCCTTGACGCGCAGGCACTTCATGTCCTGGCCGCCAATGTCCAGAATGAACTCGACGCCGGGCAGGAACGCCTTGGCGCCGCGCAGGTGTGCGACAGTCTCGATCTCGCCGGAGTCGGCCTTGAGAGCCTCGATGAGCAGCGCCTCGCCGTAGCCCGTGGTGGTCACGTGGCCGATGGTGCAGCCCGCGGGAATGTGGTTGTAGAAATCGGCCATGATGACCTTGGCCGTGCCCAGGATGTCGCCGTTGTTGTTGCCGTACCAGGTGTGCAACAGCTGGCCGTCCTCGCCCACGAGTGCAGCCTTCATGGTGGTGGAACCGGCGTCGATGCCGATGAACACGCGGCCGGTGTAGCCGTCGAGCTTGCCCTTGGGGACGACTTCGGTGTCGTGGCGACCCTTGAACTCGGCAAAGTCCTCGTCGGTGGCAAAGAGCGGATCCAGGCGCTCGACCTCAGCACCCTGCGTGTCGCCCAAGCTGTCGATGGCCTCGATAAGCTGTGGGAACGTGCTGAGCTTGTTGGACTCGTGCGCCATGGCGGCGCCGCTCGCTACAAACAGGTGGGCGTTTTGGGGCACGATACGGTGCTCCTCGTCCAGGTTGAGCGTGAGGTAGAAGCGGTGACGCAGCTCGGAGAGATACTGCAGCGGGCCGCCCAGGAAGGCGACGTTGCCGCGGATGGGACGGCCGCACGCCAGGCCCGAGATGGTCTGGGTCACAACGGCCTGGAAGATGGAGGCGGCCACATCCTCGGGACGGGCGCCCTCGTTGAGCAGCGGTTGCACGTCGGTCTTGGCAAAGACGCCGCAGCGACTGGCGATGGGATAGATGGTGGTCGCGTTGGCCGCGAGCTCGTTGAGGCCGCTCGCGTCGGTGTGCAGCAGGGTTGCCATCTGGTCGATGAACGCGCCCGTACCGCCGGCGCAGGTGCCGTTCATGCGCTGCTCAATGCCGTTGTCGAAGTAGATGATCTTGGCGTCCTCGCCGCCCAGCTCGATGGCGACATCGGTGGCCGGGATAAGGGTCTCGACGGCGCGTTTGCTGGCGATGACCTCCTGGACAAACTCCAGGTCGAGCCACTGGGACAGCAGCAGGCCGCCCGAGCCGGTAATGGCGCAGGTCATCTGGGCCGTCGGCAGCACGGTCGCGGCACCCTCGAACAGGTCGCGGGCGCAGGCACGGACGTCGGTGTGATGGCGCTGGTACTTGGCGTAGACGATCTGGTTGTCGTCGTTGAGCACGGCGAGCTTAACGGTAGTGGAACCCACGTCGATGCCCAGGTGCAGGTTGCCACGAGCGTTCTCGGGGTTGAAGATCGCGCCTTCGGGGGCGTGGGCGGCGGCTACGGGCTCAGCGGCGGTAGCGGGCTCGCTGACGACGGACGTCTCCCCTGCCACGTTCTTGGCATCGGCAACTGCCTCAGCAACTTTCTCGGCAGCCGCGGTCGCGGCCTTCTGCGCGGCGTCCACCACGGCGGGCGCAGCCTCGCGTGCGGCAGCGACCACACGGTCTTTAATGCCCTCGACGAGTTTGCTCATTGTCTCTCCTCTTAGTTGTTGGACTCGACGGTTGCGGCGGTGTCGACCGCGTCCTCGAGCTGCAGATTCAATAGCTTCATGCCGTATTCCGGCACGTTGATATCGATGGGTTGGCCATACAGGTCGCCGGGGCGCACAAAGGCGATAACCGTCATGATGCGCGCTATGGTCTCGGGCGATTCGGTGAGCCCACGCTCAAACCAGCGCTGAATCAGGCCGACCTCGGCACTCACGACGTAGGTGACGTAGTAGTCAAAGAACGTGCCCAGCGCCAGGCCCAAAATGCCCGTCTGCGCACGCGGCGCCACGGCCTCACGTGCGGTGTCGATAATCCTTTTAATGAAGGCCTGGTCGCCGCCCGGACCCAGCAGCGCACCGATTAAGTCGCGGTTGGCCGCAAGATAACGCAGCAGCTCAACCGAACCGGGCGCCGGCTCGAGCTCGTCAATGTTACGGTAAAGATCGGGCAGCTGAGCTGCGGTGATGAGCTCAATGCGCTCACGGATCTCGGCCAGCAAGCCGTCCTCGATTTGATTGATAAAGTCAGGGATATCGCGGTAGTGCGAATAGAACGTACGACGCGTAAGACCGGCGCGCTCGGTGAGCGACGCGACATTAATGCGCGAAAGGTCGCCGCTTTCGGCAAGCTCGCTAGCAAGTGCCTGGCGAAGAGCACGCTGTGAGCGAAGGGACCGGCGATCGCATTTCTCGAGCTGGGACAAGCGTCCTCCTTGTTACTCAGCCTGTGCGCTATTGCACAGTGCGAGTATTATTGCACACCGTGTGCATCAACACGTAAAGGCAATATTTGGAATGTGACGAGGGGGCAGTCCCTTTGTCACATCCCACGGCGGCATTACCGATTGTCCAAAATGTCATTCATGGGTAGAATAGTGTTGACGGCAGCCCAAGTTGTAGCTGGCTGGGCAGCGCCGTTGCTTGTTTTAGGGGGTCAACGCCTTAGCGGCGGCGACCCCTTCTGTTACGCTTCGAGCGTTGCTTGAGTACCTCGGAAAGTCCGATAAGCGTCGTAAGAAGCGAGACCAATGCGGTCAGGAGCCTCACGAAATCAATCAAATCGGTCATGGGCATCACCTCCCATCAGATGGAGGGCGCTGCCCGGCACATGGAACTGCCGTCAACGATACCGATTCTATCAAAGCGCAGTTAGATATGCGAATGTTTGTTCGCATTTCAGAAGATCGGAGCTCGGGTATGGCGAAGGAGCAGTTCCTTTGCCATACCCGAGCTTGTCGCCGAACTGCCAACTACATTTTTCGATTTATTCGGCCACGCTACTGGTTTTGTATAAATGCACCGCCGGGATTATCTGAGGGTTTTTGTCCTTATTTGAGCGTATACATGCCCATTTGCGCACTTACGTCACCGAATCAAACACCATTAGAGGCATGAATGTTCCCGAGAGGGCATCTTTAGCCATTTAACGACCTCCGACAGGCCGAATAACTCGAAATTTGTTGGTGGCGAAAGCGTGACAGTCCTATACGCCAAAAGCCGGTATCTCCCATGTGACAAAGGGACAGTCCCTTTGTCACATTATTCAATGATGGTGCGGGAGCTCTGCTTATGCATGGTGGCGAGCATGTGTTTGGGGACGGCGTGGACCATGCAGCTGCCGATAGTTGCGCTCGCAGCAGCCTTAGCTGCATCGCTAGCGTTTTTGGTCGCATAGCTGTGGCGGAAACGCTTGAGCATGGCGATGTCGTTGCCGCCGTCGCCGTAGACCGCGACCTCGTCCTCGGCAATACCGTAGTAGCCCGCCAGCCAGGCCACACTCTCGCCCTTGTTGCACGCCACGTCCGTGATCTCGAACATCACCGGATCGAACGGCGCGTTGACCACATGGTCCGAGCGTTCGGCAAGATAGGCCTTAAGGTCACGCTCCAGCTCGGGCGAGGTCACGCGACAATTGATCTTGCATACATCGTGGCGCAGGATGTCACCGATCGACTGGTCGAAATACTGCTCCTCGTGATACCCACCGCGCGCACGCATGCCGCGCATCACAATACGCTTGATGGGGCTGTCCTTTTTAAAGCCCGCCTGATGCATCTCGAACGAACCGCTCGAGTACATGCCATCGGGCGTGGAGCAATCAAAGCAAATGTCCGGGAACGCCTTGAGCAGTTCCTCAGTGACCTGCGGGTCGATGGTCCAAGTCTTGAGCACCTCGCCATGGCTGTCGCGCACGATGGATCCATTGGAGCAGCAGGCGTCAAGCGCCAAGCCCGTAAAGCCATGCTCGCCGATCGGCAACGTCGAGCGTCCAGTCGCGGGAACCACGTGCAGGCCAGCCTCAGTCAGCTCGCGAATGGCGCGGCGGATGGTCCCATCCGCCTCGTGCAGGGCGTTCAGCAGCGTTCCGTCTAAGTCACTCGCGAACATCTTGATCATGGACATGCCTCTCCTTCGTCTGCCCGATATTGTAGACGAAGGAGAGGCATGTCCAAACAATGCCGTCCCGGCGCGGCGTACCACCGCCTTCACAAATTCACGGTGCCCCAGCGCGTTAAGACAATCGCCGCAATCGATTTTTCAGCCGATAAAACAGAGCCGTCGTCAACGTCAGCACCGCCAACATGGCTGCGAATACAATCGCCGGTGTCCATCGATCATATGCAACCCCGTACGTCAATTGGCCGATAGGCGTTGCGCAGGAAAGGACCATGTAAACGACCGAAAGCACTTTTCCGCAGAGCTCAGTCGGCGCTACCCGCTGAACAAACGCGGTGATTTCAACCGACGTAATGCTCGCCCACACCATGACCCATGCCGAACCAACCGCAAACACGGTGAACACGCATACATCTACGCCGAACAGCAGCGTAACAATAATCGGCGCGACTCCAAAACAGATCATCGCAACATATCGGCATATGCCATTGAAAGAAAAACGATGCGGCCAAATGCCGACCAAGCCACTGCCGGTAAGACCACCCAGGCCCAGAGCAACCTCAACTATCCCAACGCAGGACGATTGCATACCGAGATGCTTTGTAACAATAATGGGAGCGCCAATCGTTAGCCCAACCAACGCAAGGTTCAAAACTGCCGCAAGCAAAATCACAGCGACCAATGATGCATTTTGCAACAGATACCGAATCGACTCCCGAAAATCGTTTCGGCATGTCGTGCGAGTCGCGCCGTCTCTCATCGTTTCAGATGAGGCGTTTTGCTTGAGTGCGACCCCAAACAAGAGAGCTGAAATCGCAAACGCCACCGACGCGGTTGTGCAAAGAGCATCGATGCCAAAGCACCCATAGACTGCCGTCCCGACCACAGGACCCAAGATATTGCTCACCATGGTCATCTGCGAAACCAATGCAGTGGCCCGCTCAACCTTCTCTTCACCCGCCATACGCACCGTCTCAATTTGGAGCATTGGCTTTAGCAGCGATTGAACACCATATTGAACACAAAGTATCGCTACTACGACGACCGCAAGAGGCAACGAGCGCTTCATGGGGATAGACAGCAGTGATGCAGTCATCAGAGCAATGCCGAGGGACACGAGGACCTCGCGGTGTCTTCCCCGATCCGCTAAGATCCCACCAGCCGGAGTTGCGAGTACGCCGGGTATGAACGCCGTCGCCACGACGGCGCCATATAACGTTGACGATCCACTGCAATCGAACAAGTAAAGTGGATACGCAAAGCACAGCGCCGACAGCATCGAATACGTGCACAGCTGCGCAACCAGAAGTTCCGCGAGCCTGATTGACCGCACTGTTTTTGATTTCAACGAGACGCCGACGTCTCTCAGCCCAGCCATAAGCCCACCCCCTATACATATCACTAGTATGTATTTAATGACTTGAAAAGGGCAGCCGTGGCTACCCTCACAAATCAATTACATACCGTTGGTATCTATATTACCACCCGGCGCGGTCCCATACGTCCCAAATCTGCGCCGTTGTCTGAAGCACTTCATTACCCAAATCGAGCCCCACCGCGGCAGCCATCTGCGCCAAACATTGTGCGCGAGCGAGCATTCGCTCCTTGGGCTCGAGCGGACGGAACAATGGCAGCAGCCAAAGATTCGCCAACAACGATACGGCCTCCGCCGCTTCGCGCGGGCATTCGCACGCAATGGAGCCGTCGGCGATGCCCTCCTCGATCACTGGCAAGAGACAGCCATCGGCCGACTCGTCAAATGAGCCCTGGTACTGCATCGCCAGTAGGCGCGAGCTTTTTACCGGATCTGCTGCAGGACGCATACGTGCCCATAGCTCAATTTGTGGAACAACGGACTCGGGAGCGTACAGTCGCTTGAGCTTTTGGGCTCCGGTCATATTACCGACGCCAAGCATCGAGCGGCGGTGCTCAACAATCGGAGTCATCGCCCGATCAAACGCGGCGTTGAAAATCTCTTCTTTGCTCTTGAAGTGATGATAGACAGCGCCCTTGGTCATGCCGTCGAGACGGTCAACGATATCTTGAATACTCGTCCCCTCATAACCCTGTGCGCAGAATAGCTCCAGTGCCGCGTCGAGAATCTTCGCGACCGTCTCCTCGGGATATTTATTGCGACCCATAATCCGCCCATCCGCAACGCAAGTCTTGTGCCTCATTGCAGCATTTTAACGTTGCGGATGGCAGACGGTCGATTCTACACCGCGGCCGGGCCGTGTTCGCCGGTGCGAATGCGGATGACTTCTTCGACCGGCTCGACCCAAATCTTGCCGTCGCCGACGGCACCGGTGCGAGCGGCGTTGCAGATAATGTCAACGATACCGTCGACATGCTCGTCGGCGCAGATGAGGGTGAACTGCACCTTGGGGATCGTGTTGACGAGCAGCTCGTTGCCGCGCACGTATTCCTTCCAGCCATGCTGCGCGCCGCAGCCCTGCACCTGGTTGATGGTCATGCCGCGAACATCAGCCGCAAACAGCGCATCTTTGAGAACCTCAAGCTTCTCGGCACGAACAATCGCTGTAATCTTCTTCATAGTGAATTCCTCTCTTCAATAAAAGAAATTGATTTACCTTCACATGGCACGGGTTTTCCAGGTGCCCGAGATTGCCCCGAAAGAGGAGCGCCGCGTACTTCGGTACGCAAGCGACGGTTTGAGGGGCAAGGTCGGGTGCCTGGGAAACCCGTGCCGCTAATCGAGTCCCGAGAAGGAAGGGTATGCGCTCTCGCCGTGCTGACTCGCATCCAGGCCCAGCGCCTCGTCGGCCTCGTCCACACGCAGGCTGCCGTGGAACAGTGCCTTGACCACCGCGGCGATCACCAAGTCGAGCACCAGCACAATAACGACCGTCACCACAATGCCCAGAACCTGCGAGACAAGCAGCGACACGTCGCCCGTGTAGAACAGGCCGCCCTTACCGGTCCACGAGAGCTCCGGCACGCAGAACAGGCCCGTGAGCACACCGCCCAAGATGCCGCCGATACCGTGGCAACCGAACGCGTCGAGCGCATCGTCGTAGCCAAACTTGGTCTTAAGATGGCTGATGGCCAGGTAACAGACGGGCGAGACGATCAGGCCCATGACCAGCGCTGCCCACGGCTCGACAAAGCCCGCACCCGGCGTGACCACCACAAGGCCCGCAACCAGACCGGTGCTGGCACCCACCAGCGTGGGGCGACCGGTGTGCACGCGCTCGACGACAAGCCACGAGACCATGCCCGCCGCGCTGGCCGTCACGGTGTTGAGGATGGCGAGTGCCGCCACGGCGTCGGCCTTAAACTCGCTGCCACCGTTAAAGCCAAACCAGCCAAACCAAAGCAGGCCGGCGCCCAGCGCCACAAACGGCACGTTATGCGGACGGTAGCTCACCATGCCAAAGCCGCGACGACGGCCGAGCATTAAGCAGACAATCAGGCCCGTAAGACCGGACGAAATGTGTACCACGTCGCCGCCGGCAAAGTCGAGCGCGCCGATGATGTCGCCGATAAAGGAACCATCGCCGCCCCAAACCATGTGGGCGAGCGGCGCATAGACCACGAGCAGCCAAATGCCCAGGAAGGCCGTCATGGCACCAAACTTAACGCGGCCTGCCAGACTGCCCGTAACGATAGCGGCGGTGATCATGGCAAACGCCATCTGGAAGGCGATGTTGATGATCTGAGGGTAGACGGCACCATCCGTAGCATTGCCCTCGGCCGCCTGCAGCACCTGGTTGAGCACCGGCAGGCACAGCAGCTGGTCAAAGCCGCCAATAAACGGGCTAGAACCGTCACCACCGTAGGCCAGCGACCAGCCGGCAACAATCCACAGCACACCAACCAGGCCAATGGCGCCAAAGCACATAAGCATGGTGTTGATGACATTTTTGCGCCTGGACAGGCCTCCATAGAAAAACGCCAGCCCCGGTGTCATTAAAAACACGAGCATGGTGCAGATGAGCATAAACGTTGTCGATCCCGTATCGTACATTCGCTCCCCCTTGGTCGCATGAACGTTGTCGGCGCCCATAGTGCGGCCGAGGGCCAACTGGTGTAGACCAGATACGGCGTTGTTAAACGCTGCGTTGTCGAATGGAAACGGTGCCGCAATCTTGGAAACGGCACGGCAACGGGCGCGAAACGAACGGGAAATACGCGAGCAAGGAAGCCGTGAGCGCGCCCGTCCCGGCTAGCGGCGGAACAGCTCGCGGGCTCGGTCGCGGAGGCCGGTAGCTCGGATGACGCCCTCGTAGCGATTGATGCGCAGACGCGGGAAGGCGTTAAAGAAGCGCAGGTCGCGACGGCTGAGCGAAACGCTCGGCACCGGACGGCTCATGCGCTTGCCGGCAAGGCGACGACTGAGTGACGGACGCGGCATGCTCGGCGCGGCATCGGCCACGCGGCGGGCAGCGAGTGCCAGGCCGCGAGCACCATCCGCGATAAACGTCGGCATCGAAGCCTTCTCGCGCAGGGCATCGAGCGCCGCGTCGCCCAGCTCGGCCAGCCAAGCGTTAACGGCGCGACCGCGGATATGCGTCTGCGCCACCGAGTCGATCGCCGAATCGGGAATACGTTCGAGCATAGAGTCGGAGGCGTCGGCGAGCGACTCATTGATGCGGTCGGCAAGGTCGGCCCGGACGCGCTCCAGCTGATCAGACAGACGCCGCCAGCTCGCCAACGAGCACACCGCGTCGACCATCATCGCGACCGCGACGATAAAGGCGGACAGCCGCACAATCAGCACCGGCAGATGGCCAAGCAGCCCCAGCAATGCCGGCTCCACTAAACGGCAAATGCACAGTGCACCCAGGCCAAACGCGCAGGCCCAGTACAGGCAGATGCGTCCGTGCAGGTTAAACGGCAGATGCGAGTAATCCCAAAACCGGGCACCCGTCGTTTTTTCCAACAGCACGCCCACGCTATATTCGATCAAGCTGCATACGAGCGCGGCAGCGACAAACTGGCTCGAGGCATCCGGAATCCCGCGCAACAGCAGCCAGCAGGCAATGCCGCCCGCGCCATAGATGGGGCAGCACGGCCCCAGCAAAAAGCCACTGTTGGCAAATCGTCCGTGGTTGAGCATGGCGCAGACTGTCGACTCCCACACCCAGCCGCAAAAACCGTAGAAGGCAAACGAGAGCACCAGCGCCGAGAGCGGACAGGCGGCAAGCGTCGCGCCGTCAAATGCCATGTCGATCGCGGTCCCCACCGTCTACCCTCTCCTCTTTTCGCTCGAATCTTTGCTCGAGCCGTCACTCGAGCCCTCGTTCAAATCGTTCGCGCCGCCTTTGCGCGGCAGACGGCCGGCGACCGTCTCGCACAGAGCGCACCATTTATCGGCCAGGCACACAATCCATGCCTCGCGACACGTCGGTGGAACCGGTACCAGCGGAAACATATGGCGCACGATGATATTCCGCTCGCGCGGCGTCAGCTCAAAATCTTCCTCGGCACGCGCCAGGGCAAAAAATGGATGCCGAAATCCGTGCAGTCGATGGCTCGGATCGGGGTCGTGCCAATCATATAGAAAATAATCGTGCAGCAGGGCCCCGCGCAACAGCGAGGCACGGTCGACCGAAATGCCAGCACGGCCCAAGCACTCGGCAAAGGACAGGCTCGCCCGCGCCACCGAAATCACATGCGCATACACCGTCACGTCGCCATGCTGGATAAACTCGTGCGTCAGGTCCAAGCGGCCCGCCTGGGCCAGCTGACGGGCGGCATCGTCGACCTCGTGCGCGATTTTCTCGGCACGAACGGCATCAGACATGCTGCCTCCTTCCAGCGGCTCACGGCGGCATGCCACGGCCTGCACGCATTGAATAAAATCATCATCGAATCTACCAGTATGGCATCAGACAAAACGTTTTGCCCCGCCAGTTGGCGAATTACCGCGCCGCCGTCACATATCAAACGCCAAAATGTGCGAGACTGTTTTGTGCAATTGTGCCGGCCGAGGGAGCGCCGGCGCTCGATTCGCATGGAGTAACCAACAACGATGCTGCTTACGCAAACGACAACGCCCGAGGACGTCAAGGCTCTCGACCGCGCCGAGCTTCCGCTGCTCTGCGGCGAGATCCGTCAGGCAATCCTCGAAAGCTCCGCCGCTGTCGGCGGGCACGTTGCCCCCAACCTGGGCGTCGTTGAGCTTACGGTTGCGCTTCATCGCGTGTTTAACTCCCCCATCGACAAGATTGTCTTTGACGTTTCGCACCAGACCTACGCCCACAAGGCGCTGACGGGGCGCGCGTACACTTATATCGATCCGGAGCGTTATGGTGAGGCTTCTGGCTTTGCCAATCCCGACGAGTCCGAGCACGACTTGTTTGCCATGGGCCATACCTCCACGTCGGTGAGCCTGGGCTGCGGCCTGGCACACGCTCGTGACCTGGCGGGCGATACGTACAACGTCATTACCATCATTGGCGACGGCTCGCTTTCGGGCGGCTTGGCGTTTGAGGGCCTCGACAATGCCGCCGAACTCGACAGCAACTTGATCATCATCGTCAACGATAACGACCAGTCCATCGCCGAAAACCACGGTGGCCTGTATCGCAATCTGGCCGAGCTGCGCGCCAGCAACGGCACCTGTGAGCGCAACGTTTTCCGCGCGATGGGGCTCGACTACCGCTATCTGGACACCGGCAACGATGTGTTGGCCCTGGTCGACACGCTGCAGGAGCTGCGCGATATCGATCATCCCATCGTGCTGCACGTCTCCACCGCAAAGGGCAAGGGCTTTGAGCCAGCCCAGAGCGACCCCGAGCGCTGGCATCATGTGGGTCCGTTTGACATGGCGACTGGGCGCAAGCTCTGCCCGGGCCATCCGAGCGAGCCTGCGCCGCGCACCTATGCCGACATTACGGGCGAGGCGCTCAGCGCCGCCATCGAGCACGATCCGCAGGTCGTGGGCATCACGGCCGCCACGCCCTACATCATGGGCTTTACACCCGAGCTTCGCGCCGCGGCAGGCAAGCACTTTGTCGACGTGGGCATTGCCGAGGAACACGCCGTGACCTTTGCCACCGCGCTTGCGCGCTCGGGCGCCAAGCCAGTCTTTGGTGTGTACGGCACGTTTTTGCAGCGCGCCTACGACGAACTGTGGCACGACCTGTGCCTCAACGACGCCCCCGCAACCATCTTGGTGTTTGGCGCGTCGATCTTTGGCACCACGTCCGAGACGCACCTCTCGTTCTTCGATATTTCCATGCTGGGCGGACTTCCCAACATGCACTACCTTGCACCTGCCTGCATGGAGGAATACCTGTCCATGCTGAGCTGGTCGCTCGACCACCGCGAGCATCCCGTGGCGATTCGCGTGCCGGGCATTGGCTTGGTAAGCCGCCCCGATCTTGCGCCCGCCGAAGACACCGACTATAGCGTCGTTCGCTACAACGTGGTACGCCAGGGACGCGACGTGGCCGTGCTCGCGCTTGGCGATTTCTTTGAGCTGGGCGAGCGCGTGACAAACCGCTTGGCTGCCGAGTACGGCATCGAGGCCACGCTCGTCAACCCGCGCTTTGCAACCGAGCTCGACCGCGAGTTCCTCGACAGCCTTGCCGCCGAGCACCGCGTTGTCGTCACCCTCGAGGACGGCGTCTTGGACGGCGGCTGGGGCGAGCGTGTGGCGTGTTACCTGGCCTGCACGCCCGTGCGCACGCGCACCTTCGGCATCGCCAAGGGCTTCCCCGACCGCTACGACCCCAACGAGCTGCTCGCTCAGAACGGCATGACGGCCGAGAACATGGCCGGCGAAGCCGTAAGGCTACTTAACGAGTAAAAACCTCCGCAAGGGAAGCACCCCTGCGGAGGTTTTTATTTTCGCGGCGCGATTGTCTCAATCTGTAACATCTAGGGCCCGGATTCCCGTCTAACTGTTACAGATCTAGATAAGACGTCTTAGTCCCAAACCTTTGTCTCGATCTGTAACAGATAGAGACCTTTTGGCCGTCTACCTGTTACAGATCGAGACATTCGAATTCCCCTGAAGAGAAAATCTCAATCTGTAACAGTTACTCGGCAAAAATGGCTGCAGATGTTACAGATCGAGACAAAACAGCAAGGCATGCCGCTGCATCTGCAAGAACCACCACAAAGGTGCCTGTCCCTTTTTGGTAGGTACAATAACCCATAAGGTAAGTATGTTTCTGAGTTATTTCGTGTTGACCCATTTGAGCGCGATAGGGTATAACTCTACTCAACCGCTAGGGATTTTATTGAGAAAGGTGTTCTACCATGAGCAAAAACCTCTCCCAGCAGGTCGTTCTCGACCGCCGCGGCTTCGTTGCCGCCACCTTCGCAACCGTTGCCGGCCTTGGTCTTGCCGGCTGCTCCGACACCAGCGCCGAGGCCGACAAGGGTTCCGCCGTCGGCTCCTCCAAGAGCTCCGAAGATACCGAGGCTTCCACCATACTCGATGCCAAGGCATTCGACAAACTCGTCGACAACGGCCCCAAGGCCGATGACGACGCCATCGCCGCCAGCACCTGGGCCACGGCCGTCAAGGACGCCGGTGTCTTTAAGATCGGTGGCGTTCAGACCTCCACACTTTTCTCCCTCCTCAACGAGAAAGACGGTCAGACCCGCGGCTTCGACGCCGGTATCGCACAGCTCCTGTCCAACTACATTCTGGGCGAGAACAAGGTCGAGATCACCCAGGTGACCTCGGACACGCGCGAGTCCGTCCTGCAGAACGGCCAGGTCGACGCTGTCTTTGCCACCTACACCATCACTGACGAGCGCAAGAAGCTCGTCTCCTTCGCCGGTCCCTACTACTACACCCAGCAGGCTATCCTGGTGCTCGCCGACAACGACGACATCAAGAGCGTCGACGACCTGGCCGACAAGAACGTCGCCGTCCAGTCCGGCTCCAACGGCCCCGCCATCCTGGAGGAGTTCGCCCCCAAGGCCAGCCAACAGGAGTTCAAGACCGACGAGGAGGCCCGCCAGGCACTTCAGCAGGGCCGTGTTGACGCCTACGTCATCGACAACAACATGCAGCAGAGCGCCCTGGTCCGCGAGCCCGGCAAGTACAAGATTGCCGGCAAGCCCTTCGGCAGCAAGGAGCCCTACGGCATCGGCCTGCCGCTCGATTCCGACGGTGTCGCCTTTGTCAACGACTTCCTTAAGAAGATCGAGGATGACGGCACCTGGACCGAGCTGTGGCAGATCTGCATTGGCGACCGTACGGGCGACACCAATGTTCCCGAGCTGCCCGAGATCGGCGCCTAGGCAGCGAGCCTAGTAACGGCCGCTACGAAACCATACGGAAACGCACGATGCGCTTTATTGCGCTAAACTGTTTCCTCACTGAGTTGTCGGGGCTTCCGTACACACGGGAGCCCCTTTCCTTACCGGCGGGAGGTCCGCATGAGTCTCTCCGAGCTCTGGTCGCTCTATGGCCAAAACTATATCGACGCGCTGCTAGCAACCTGGGGTATGACACTTGAGTCGTTTGCCATCGCCATGGTGCTGGCCGTCGCCGTCACCGTGATGCGCGTGTCGCCGCTCAAGCCGCTGCGCGTCTTTGGCGACCTGTATGTCCAGGTCTTCCGTAACATCCCCGGCATCGCACTGCTCATCATCGTCGTCTATGCGCTGCCGCCGCTCAAGGTCGTCCTGCCCTATCGCACCTGCGTTATCGTCGCCACAGTGCTCTTGGGTTCTGCCTTTGGCTCCGAGAACTTTATGAGCGGCATCAACACCGTCGGCGTCGGCCAGGTGGAAGCCGCCCGCTCGCTGGGCATGAGCTTCAACCGCATCCTCGCCAAGATCGTGATTCCGCAGGCACTGCGCTCGAGCGTGCTGCCCATGACCAACCTCTTTATCGCCGTCATGCTCACCACCGCGCTCGGCAGTCAGGTGCCGCTTAAGCCCCAGGAGCTCACCGGCGTGGTGAGCTATATCAACACGCGCTCGCTCGGCGGCGTCGCCGCGTTCTTTATCTCGGCGCTCGGCTACCTGGGCACAGCCTTTGTGGTGAGCCACATTGGCAACTACATCGATAAGAAGGTGAGGATCCTCCGATGAGCAAGCACTCCTCCCCCGCGCTCACCATGCGCGATGCGCTCTACGAGGCTCCCGGCCCCAAGATGCGCGCCAAGATTCGCATCGGCACCGCCATCTCGCTGGTTGCCGTCGTCGCACTCGTTGCCCTCGTGTTGCAGCGCTTTTATGTGACCGGCCAGCTTTCGGTTCACTATTGGTATTTCTTTACGCACCTCACCACCTGGAAGTTTCTGCTTGCCGGCTTTGAGGGCACCGTTAAAGTCGCACTCACCGCCGGCGCCATCGCGCTGGTGCTCGGCCTTGCCCTTATGCTCGGTCGCGCCAGCGACATTAAGCCGCTGCAGCTGGTCTGCCGCGTACTCACCGATTTCTTCCGCGGCGTGCCGAGCCTGCTGTTCATCTACTTCTTCTTTTTGGTGCTGCCCCAGTACAAGATTGCGCTGCCGTCGTTTTGGATGCTCACGCTTCCCGTCGCGCTCGCCGCAGCCGGTGTACTGGCCGAAATCTTCCGTGCCGGCGTCAACGCCGTACCGCGCGGCCAGGTCGAGGCTGCCCAGGCACTCGGTCTCTCCAAAGCTAAAATCACCTTTAAAATCGTCCTGCCGCAGGCTATTCGGTTTATCATTCCGTCGTTGATTTCGCAGCTTGTGGTCGTCGTCAAAGACACCACCGTCGCCTACGTGGTGAGCTACCCCGACCTCATGCAAAATGCCCGCGTGCTCATTACCAACTACGATGCCCTCGTGTCGGTCTACCTGGTGATCGCGGTCATCTATATCCTCATCAACGTCGCGATCAACAAGGCCGCCGTCTACGTTTCGCACAAGACCGGCGCGACCATCATCCGCTAACGATTTACCATTTCGAGTCATAAGGAGCCGAGCATCATGGCACAGAGCACTTCTTCTACCGACAACCGGCCGCTGATCGAGCTCAGGCACGTCGATAAGCACTATGGCGATCTACACGTCCTCAACGACATCAATCTCTCGGTCGACCGCGGCGAGGTCGTCGTGGTGATCGGCCCCTCGGGCTCGGGCAAGTCGACCATGTGCCGAACCATCAACCGCCTGGAAACCATCGACTCGGGCGAGATCCTCATCGAGGGCGAGCCTCTGCCGCAGGAAGGCAAGGACCTTGCCCGCATGCGCGCCGAGCTGGGCATGGTGTTTCAGCAGTTCAACCTGTTCGCACATATGACCGTACTGCAAAACGTCATGCTGGGACCGGTCGATGTGCTGGGCGTCTCCAAGGACGAGGCCCGCGAGCGCGCCATGGACCTGCTGGGCCGCGTAGGCGTTGCCGAGCAGGCCGATAAGGTGCCTGCACAGCTCTCGGGCGGCCAGCAGCAGCGCGTAGCCATCGCCCGTTCGCTCGCCATGCAGCCCAAGGCCATGCTCTTCGACGAGCCCACGAGCGCCCTTGATCCCGAGATGATCAATGAGGTGCTCGAGGTCATGGTTCGCCTGGCCCAGCAGGGTATGACGATGATCGTCATCACCCACGAGATGAACTTTGCCCGCCGCGTGGCCGACCGCGTCGTGTTTATGGCCGACGGCCAGATCGTGGAAACCGGCACGCCCGACGAGTTCTTTGACCATCCCCAGACCAAGCGCGCCCAAGACTTCCTCAACTCCATCAAGGGCCACTAGCCCAATTGCCATATCTGCTCGCCATGACCATCCAAACTCGAAAGCAACACCCATGATCGGAACTCGCACTTCATCGTCATACACCCCGCACCTCGACGTCGATCCCGCCGACCGCCCGCTTATCCTGGTGGCACCGCGCTGGGAAGAAGCGAAGCCCTTTTTGAGCGAAATGCTCTCCCCCAACGAGGAGATCGCGAGCGTCTTTGTCGACGCCATTCTTGCTGCCGGCGGCCTGCCGCTGCAGATGTCCATTACCGAGGACATCGAGGTCATCCGTCATTACGTGGAAATCGCCGACGGTATCGCCATTCCTGGCGGCCCGGACGTCAACCCCAAGCGCTGGGGCGATGAGCGCCCTTACGACCCCACGCTATGCTGCGAGATTCGCGATCGCTTTGAGTTCAAGCTCGTCAACGAGGTGCTCCGCGCCAAAAAGCCGCTCTTTACCACCTGCCGTGGCACGCAGCTGCTCAACGTCGCCACCGGCGGCACCCTGTGCATGGACGTGCCGAGCTTGGGCGCGCGCGAGGGCCGCACGCAGTGGCGCCATACCCATGTGCTCAACGACCCCGTGCATCCTGTCGAGGTCGTGCCGGGCTCGCTGCTGGAGCGCGCGCTTGGCGGACGCAGGCTCATCCAGACCAACTCCGCACACCATTGCTGCGTCGACCGCCTGGGCAAGAGCACGCGCCTGGTCGCCAAGGCAACCGATGGCGTACCCGAGTGCATTGAGGTCGAGGGACAGCCGTTCTGTCTGGGCGTGCAATGGCATCCCGAGTACACGTGGAAGACGCTCGAGACCGACTTTAACCTGTGGAAGTCGTTTGTCGAGGCAGCAGCAAAGGTTAAACAGGCCCGCTAGTTTGCAAGCTACACAAGTTAAAGCCTCCTAAGCCAGGGGGGGCGGACAGCAGCCACGGTGCCCGCCCCCCTGTATTTGATACGCTCGGTATGTTTATCCCTCACAAACAATCAAAGAAATCTCGACCGCAATCGGTCGACCGTAAAGCAGATGGCAAAAACGCTTGCTACGTTTATGAGGCAGTCAATTAAAATCGAAACGCATTGACCGTCCCCCAACGGGGTCACGCCGCAAATCCACATGAGCATCGAGGCTGGAAGCGGAAGCATGGAATTGGCTCCGACCTGTATGTAGATCGTTACGACGTTGACAAGCAACAGCATGCCAATAGGACCGAAGCCGGATCCAAAATAGGAAACAACGATCACGCAAGAGACCACGTATGCAAGGCAGACCGCACTCGCCAGAAGAAGTCGATCGCAAAACATATTCAGGTTGAAATACTGTTGAGCATCCAAAACGATTGCGCAGTTAAGACAGTACAAAACGACACTTGACAGGATAAACGCGCCCAATAGGGCGAAAGAAGACAGCATCACTCGCGCAACGGTAACGCACGCCCGCTTCCCTCCCCGAGCCTCCGACAGCCCCCACGGTTCCTCGACAAAGCTCGAACTGGCAAAGCGTGGGACAACGCAAGGCGCGATAAGCGGAAAGAACAATGCATGAGCCAACGGGGCCACATTGAACAGCAAGCCGCGAAAAACCTCTGCATTACCAAATAGAAGGGCGTCCTCTGCCGACAGTTTAAGCGTCGGGTCTGGGAAAAAGCCCAAGAAACTGCCCTCGCGGAGGCTACAGAACCACATCGGGAAAGAATTAAGCTGCAATATCACCATACACGCATAAATTGCCAGGATTAAGACGTACGTCCATTCGCTCACATGCTTCAATTCTGAATGGAGGAACCTTTTAATCTGACGAGCCATTGAGCACACCTCCGACACGACAGGTCACGAGAGCGTAAATCAATACCGATAGACAGCCAGCTGCCACGCCATATCCCAGAAGCGTCAGCTGCCCCATATCGCTATACCCAAGGGCACATCCGGCTCCAAGGTACGGCCCCGGAAGGAGGAAGATCCATCGCAAGGATGGTATAGGTGCCTGAAGGAAGGTTCCGTAGAGCGTCAAGCTCATGACAAATCCAATTATTATTACAGCCCCGCTCAATACAGCGCTGCCTGTAATCCGATAGATGGTCATCGTCTCCAACGCAACCGATATCACCAATACGGCGTTGATTATCATCGCAGGCAAAAATGCAGCCAGCATGCCATGCACGTAGTTTTGCCCTCCACGTGTTACGGCTATTGCAAAAAGAAGAAGGCAAAGCGCACTATATGCTGCGCCGATTATTAAAGCAGACGAAAGTACATGTGCCAGAACCCCGTTAAAGCGGGCAAGACCTCTTGCTGAAGAAATTCGGCATCCCTCTTCATAGCCGCGCTCCTGTAAAATCGCCAGGCAAACGATGAGCGGAACGAACAGAGAGGTGCCAGCAAAAGCACTGCGCACAAGGGACTCATCAGGTGCAGAAGAGTCGATTACATTCCAAAAGAATCCAATATCCTCCCCGCAGACGCTATTGCCAAAGGCTAGCAACGTTGTTCCGCTTTTTAGAAAGACACCGAAGAGAAGGCCGAACGCCAGCATAAGCGCAAGACAAAACTGCGCCGGAAACATCCTGTGTAAACGCATCATGTCCGCCTTTATGGGATGGATCGCCCGCTTCATAGCGAGACCGCCTTCATCAAGCGCCTGTAATACTCTTTTAGGGACGACGCCTCATCCCTTATGACGTCCATCGATTCCTTTTTTAGCAGTTCGCCGTCATGAAGAAACAGGCAGCTTGTTGCAACCGATGCCAACTCATCCAAATCATGACTAGAGATGAGCATGGTCTTACCCTGCTCTCGATTCAATCGACCGATAAGGGCCCATATACTCTCGATGCCCAACGGATCCAATCCATTTGCCGGCTCATCGAAAATTAGTACGTCGGTGTCGCCCAATAAAGCCGTAGCTATATCCAGTCGCCGTTTCATTCCCAGAGAAAAACTGCTCACGCTCTTTTTCTCATCGGCATCCAGCCCGACTAGGCTCAAAACGCGAGGAATCTCACGCTTCTCATCGAGCCCCCATTCCGCACATCGGATTTGAAGATTCTCAACCGCACTGAGAGATTGGTATGCTCCACTGGAATCTGGTACATAGCCGACACGCGTCCGCATCAGGCTAAGCTCTTTTTTTGATTTGCCTCCGAAGAGTTCCACGCTTCCCGACGATGGCTCACAGAGGCCCAGCACTATTTTAATAAGCGTGCTTTTACCCGCCCCGTTTGCACCAACAAGGGCGCAAAGCTCAGACTGATCCACCTCGAAGGAAACGTCATGCAAAACGCGCCGTTTCCCGTAGCGCTTTGACACCCTTGATAGCCTTATCGTCGATGCGTTCATTGGCCTCCCGTTCCGCTTGATAGCAAAACCGCTCATATCGTTCCTTCTTTACTTTATCGTTTTCCATAGTTGTTATTGTTTTTCGATAACTCATATTTGCCAAGATAATCTAAAAGAAAGAACCCGTGTTAGACACGGGTCCCTTCACGCTGATATTTCGTTTTAGTTGTTCGCCTTAAGCTACTCGTCGCTCAAATCGACAGCAAAGACTGATGTCGGAAGCGACGCCTCATTGCCTCCGCCGTCCCGCATCTGCCTCACAACGTTTTTTGCACGCTCAACAATAAGCTCCTCAAGCTCTTTCTCACTCACGCGCTGAATAATATCTCCCGGTTGACAATCAAGCTCATCACAGATATCGAGGAGCGTCTTTAGGCGAATAGCTTTTATCTTTCCGTTTCTAAGCTTTGAAATATTAGCCGGAGTATGCCCCGTCGCCCGAATCAGATCAGCACTGGTCTTTCCGGTCTTAAGCAGCTGCGTCTCAAGCTCGATGATGAGATAGCTCATGTTTCCTCCTACACAAGCTCGTCAGACTGCTCTTGGAGCAGCGAGGCATAACTCCAGATCGCCGAGATAAATAAACAGACAACTGCGCCGATAAACGACCCCGCATCAAAGGTAGCGCCTTGGCAAATCTCAATAACGAAGGAATGAGGCACGATGTAAAGCTCCAGTCCGCCAATGGTGAGATTGACCGATCCATAGGCACCAACAAGCGAAACCGCGGCGTTAACAGCAAAGGCAAGCGCGAGAACACGGATAAGCCGCACATGCGTCTTGGTAAAGGGCGAGACGCCTCGCGAGATGTTACGGCTGATCCCGCACAGAACGACAAGCGAAATACCCATAACAAGCGCCATGCACAGTCCGCTTGGGATAACGATGCACCCGCCATCGAGAAGCGTCACGACACCGAAAGAATCGACAGAAGCAACGTTTGCAACCGCATACCAGATCACGTAAACAACCAACGCGGCAAAAGCGACGAGCATCCCTGCAAAAACGGCTGCCATGCAAAAACCGAGCTTCCTGATATTTTCGCCCGCCTTGGCCATACGCTGAACGCTGTTGGACATACACTCACCCTCATCGACTCTATCGTTATTCGAACGGTTTATCGAACAACGATATGGATTGCATGCGGAAAGCCCCGACAGTGTGCATAGGCAATTCACTAATCAGAAGAGGTGAGCGTGGATTTTTGGACACGTATCGAACGAGCGTGGATAATCTCCCACTTTGAGCCCGCCACCGGGCCTAAAACGGGAGATTATCCACGCTCATAGTCATCAAGGCTCACAGCCTCTTACTCGGCCGCCTCGCGCAGAGCCGACATCGTAGCCGCATATTGCTGCTGCAACGCATGCATCCCCTCGCGGGCGCCGTCAACGGCATCAGCGCCGCGCAGCGCTTCGGTTACCACGACCGCCGGCTCGTACAGATTATCGAATCCCAGGTTCTGGCTCACGCCCTTGAGCGTGTGCGCTGCCATAAACGCACTCTCGGCGTCTCCCGCCGCCATGGCGGCCTCCAGCTTGTCCATGCTCTCGTCATCCAAAAACTTGAGGGCAAAGCGGGCAAGCATTTCCCCGCCCATCAGCCGAGCGCACGCGTCATCATAATTAGCGCCGATCTTCTCATATGCCTCACGCATGGAAATCATGGATTAAAACTCCTTTGGTCAAACTAAATCGTAGGAAGCGCAACGACCTCGGCAGGGCGCGCCAATGTTTCGGCAATACGGTCTTGCACCTCGAGCAGACAGTCGAGCAGCAGCGGGTTAAACTCACCGCACTTACCGTCCAAGATCATCTGGATTGCCTCCTTGTGCGGGATAGCGTCCTTGTACACGCGCACGCTCGTCAGCGCATCGTATACGTCGGCCACCGAAACCACCTGTGCGGCGATGGGGATATCGTCGCCCTTAAGGCCATCGGGATAACCCTTGCCGTCCCAGCGCTCGTGGTGCCAACGCGCAATCTGGTACGCATATTCCATAAGCGCATTGCCGGCGTGATGGCGGCCCAGCTCATGCAGCATGTCGGCGCCGATCGTGGTATGCGTCTTCATAATCTCGAACTCCTCGGACGTGAGACGCCCGGGCTTGTTGAGAATCGCATCGTCGATCGACATCTTGCCGATATCGTGCAGCGCCGAAGCGAGGGCAATCGTCGAGCGTTCCTCGTTGTCTAGGGAGATGTTGTCGCTACGGTGGACCAGGCAGCCAAGCAGCAGCTCGGTCAGTTTCTCGATGTTCGTAACGTGCCTGCCGCTCTCGCCGTTGCGAAGCTCCATGACGCCAGCCATGATGTCGATGAGCATGCGACTGTTCTTGACGCGCTCGTTGTACTGCTGGGACAGCAGGCTCGTCAGGCGGCGCTGTTTGGCGTACAGGCGGATGGTGTTGTTTACGCGGCGGCGCACGATACGGGAGTCAAACGGGCGGTTGATATAGTCTGAGGCGCCCAGCTCGTACGCGCGCAGAACCATATCATCGGAATCTTCACTCGAAATCATGATGACAGGCAGATTGTCGATGCCCGATCGGCGTGACAGATCGGCCAGCACCTCAAAGCCGCTTATGCCCGGCATGATAATGTCCAGCAGCACGAGCGACAACTCATCGCCATAGCGGTCGACCATGTCGAGTGCCGTACGACCGTTGTCGGCCTCGAGGATGCAATACTCGTCCTTGAGCATCTCGTTGAGAATGACTCGGTTCATCTCGGAGTCATCGACAATAAGCACCAAAGGCTTTTCGCTTTGGAAAGCCTCGATGGAATCGGCGTCGGTCACGACCGTACCGGCTTTTGCCTTAGCGCGGCTCAATAACTGGACAGCGCGGCCAACGCCCTCATCGACCGTCTCGCCATGAATGCGAACACCACCAACACATGCCGTCAAGCTCACGTACTCATGGCCCGGAATAATCGTGGAACGAACGGCATCGGACACCTGATGCAGGCGACGGGTGAAGTCATCGGAGGGAATATTGGGCATGACAACCACAAACTTGTCGCAGCCATAGCGCACAAGCTCGTCAGTCGAACGGATTCCGCTGCGCATGGCTGTCGCCACAGCACCGAGCGCAAGGTCGCCGGCATGACGGCCACAGGTATCGTTGAAGACCCTAAAATCATCAAGGTCGATCATCGCAACGCCGGCATTCATGCGGACGCTTCGGAGCTTTTCCTCGTAATATCGGCGATTGCGCACACTCGTCAGCACGTCGGTGTAGACAAGGTCCTCTTCTGCGGCCTCTTGCTCATCGATCGGACGCACCATCAGCAGGACATGAGGCTCGCCCTCGACCTTCAGAGGGCGCAGGCGAGCGCGGTACTCAACGCCATCGTTGAGCAGTTGCTCCGACACCTCATCGGAATCTGTCAAGGCCTCAAGGCTCGACTGACGCAGACAAGGGCACCGATCGCCGGCGAGTAGGCAGTTAGGCTCGCTCTTAATCTGATCGGCCGACAGCAAACGTACCACGGGGTAGGTCTTCGCGACACGGGCGACCTCGGCGGCAGCCTCCTCGTCGGTTAGATTGGCCTCGTGATTATTGAGCATATGGGGCCCTTTCGATAGTTTCGCATGGTAGCGGTGGGTTCCAAATGTTACAAGAGTAACACCTTGCCGATGCAGGTAGGCACGTGAATGCTGTTACATTTTTATGAGTTGGCAGACGGCGCGATTGAAGCCGCAGACGTGAGGTTTTGAGCACATTTGTTAACACGGCCGAAACGTTTGCGGATGGAGCCTGCTTTGGCTATTGCGGGTGCTAGAACCCCAGGATGCCACGGACAGCCCGGGCAGCCGCTGCCGGACGATCGCGCAGGCCGTTGTGCGCCCCGGGAATCGTTACGAGCGGACAGTCCAAAAGCTCAGCCGCCATCCTCGTGCCCGCCTCGCGGGGCGTGCCAATCGAGAGCTCGCCCAGGAGCACGGCGGCCACCGTTTTTGACGCGCGAACGCTATCCCAATCGGGAACGCAGGTCATAGTAATCCCGTATTCGTTCGCCATGAAACTGCGGCCGTTGCGCAGGGCATGCTTGGCTTCCGCCTCGGTTAACTTGGGAGCCTCAGGGTCCGAATCGCCGATGGCGCCCAGGAAGGCCCGTAATGCCCTGGAGACCTTTCCCGCGGCGATCATCTCGAGCAAAACCGGGGCCGCGCCCAGGCCGGCACCCTCATCCGTCACGGCGGGTTCATGCAGAATCGCACGCGAGATTATGGCGGGGTTTGCACGGAGAAGTTCCAGGGTCACCAGCGTACCGGCACTGTGCGCGAGCACGTTTGCCGGAGCGCCAATATGCTCGATAACGGCCTGCAGGTCGGCGGCCTGGGCGGCGAGGTCGTAGCGTCCGTCTGCAGCGTCACCGCTCTCGCCGCAACCGCGGCGGTCGTAGGCAATGACGCGGTAGTCACAGGCGAGCTCGCGGGCGATGGCGTCAAAAAAGACGCCGTCGACGCAGGCGCCGTGCACGCACACCAAGGCAGGAGCATCAGGCGACACATCCGGGCCGACATATTCGCGACAGGCGATCGTGGTGCCCGCATTCTCGACCGTAAAATCCATACTGTGTTCCCATCGTTAATGCCCATCCAGTTGCACGTCAGTACGGTTGGATAGACCCGCATTGCTTTACGCTTTGTTAACAGATTAACTGTACCCGACCTGAGGCTTTTCATGGCGCGGCATCATGAGCGACGTGCAAAAACGAAACTTGTAAAGCAAGAGCCCGCACCTTGCTTCGGAGCCGATGCTATGCTTAGGCACAATTGTCTTGAGGAGCATATGCCTATGTCTACGTTTTTGAATGCCAGCCCCATCTTTGGGCCCGTTCGCAGCCGTCGCCTTGGTCTCTCGCTCGGCGTCAACATGATGCCGGCCAGCGGCAAAATCTGCACGTTCGACTGCATTTACTGCGAAAACGGCCTCAACGACGAGCGCCCCTGCCACGAGCCGTATAACACGGCTGCCGTGGTACTCGACGCGCTCGAGGCAAAGCTGCGCGAGATGGCAGCCGAGGGCGAGCTCCCCGATGTGATCACGTTTGCCGGCAACGGCGAGCCCACCGCCGCGCCGGAGTTTCCGCAGGCCATCGCCGGTGCCGTCGCGCTGCGCGACGAGCTTGCCCCAAACACCAAGATTGCCGTGCTCTCCAACGGCACACGCGCCGACCGTCCCCAGGTACACGATGCGCTCATGATGGTCGACGACAACATTCTTAAGCTCGATACGGTCGACCCGGCGTTTATCCAGCTGCTCGACCAGCCTGTCGGCCCCTACGACGTCGAGCACCAGATCGAGACGTTCGCGGGCTTTGACGGTCACGTTATTATCCAGACGATCTTTTTGACCGGCGAGTATCAGGGCAGGCCCATCGACAACACCGGCGAGGAGTACGTTGCCCCTTGGCTCGCGGCGCTTGAGCGCATTCGTCCGCAGGAAGCGACCATCTACACGGTGGCGCGCGAGACACCGGTCGCCGGCCTTGCTAAAGCGGCGCCCGAGGTGCTCGACGCCATTGCCGCGCGCGTCCAAGCCCTCGGCATTCCTTGCCAGGTGAGTTACTAGCAAAACCACGCAGCAGCTAGTGCCCGTCATCCCGCTCCATCAGTTGCGGTGATATAGTTCCTATTTGTGCTGTTAAACCGCTTAAATCGGAACTATATCACCGCAACTTTTATGGACGCGTGGGTGGGCTATACTAGCTGCGAATGAAAGGAAGTTAGCCATGTATGACAAAGGACCCGTGCCTGGCCGCAACGACGCTTGCTGGTGCGGCAGCGGCAAAAAATATAAGAAATGCCATAGCGCCTTTGATGAGCGCCTCGAGCGCTTGTGGGAAGAGGGCTGGGAGGTTCTGCCCCGCACGCTCTACAAGACGCCCGCCGATATCGAGGGCATCAAGCGCTCCGCCGCTATCAACGTGGGCGTGCTCGACTACGTAGGCGAGCACATCGCCGCGGGCATGACCACCAACCAGATCGACCAGATGATCTACGACTACACCGTCGAGCACGGTGGCACGCCGGCCGACCTCAACTACGAGGGCTATCCCAAGAGCGTGTGCACCTCGATCAACGACGTGGTCTGCCACGGTATCCCCTGCGATACGGACGTGCTGCACGAGGGCGACATCATCAACGTGGACTGCTCCACGATCTTGGACGGCTACTTTAGCGACTCGAGCCGTATGTTCTGCATCGGCGAAGTCTCGGCCGAGCGCCAGCGCCTGGTCGACGTCACCCGCGCCAGCGTGGAGGCGGGTCTGGCGGCCGTCAAGCCGTGGCTGCCGCTATCCGTGATGGCCGAGGCCGTGCAAAAGACGGTCGAGGACGCCGGCTTTAGCGTGGTGCGCGAGTACGGCGGACACGGCATCGGTAAGGAGTTCCACGAGGACCCGTTTGTGGGCTTTACCACCGAGGCGCCCGATGTAGACACCATCATGGCTCCGGGCATGGTCTTTACCATCGAGCCTATGGTCAACGCCGGAGCGCCCGACATTAAGATTAGCAAGGGCGATGGCTGGTGCGTACGCACCAAGGACGGCAGCGATTCGGCCCAGTGCGAGGTACAGCTCGTGGTGACCGAGGACGGTTACGAACTGCTGAGCTGGTAGCCGTGGATGCGCCGGATGCTGACGGGCACGCTCGTCTTGCATCCGGCGTTTTTGTTTGAACGTTTTGCCTGATATAACCTGCCAAAATAAACCTGTCCCTTTTTGGTAGGTTGAGCGGAGAGGACTGCTTGTGAACATCCTGGTTTTGTTGCCCGTCAACGATCGCCATCGCGCAATTCTTGAGTCGAGCGCTCCGGGCGAGGACTTTATCTACACGAGCTCCGACGCCATCACGCGCGAGCAGGTCGCCGATGCCGACGTGATCCTGGGCAACATCGACCCTGACATGCTCACGGCATGCGAGCATCTCCAGCTGTTGCAATTGCAGACCGCCGGCTATGACGACTACCTTGCTGCTGGCACCGTGCCGGCTGACGCCAAGCTGTCTTGCTCGATCGGCGCCTACGGTCAGGCCGTAAGCGAGCACATGTTTGCCATGGTCCTTTCGATGATGAAGCGCCTGCCCGGCTATCACGACTTGCAGCGCGAGCATCGCTGGAAGGATTTGGGGCCGGTCACCTCGCTCAAAAACGCCAACGTGCTAGTGCTGGGCGCTGGCGATATCGGCGGCCACTTTGCCACGCTCTGCCGCAGCATGGGTGCACACGTCCGCGGCATCAAGCGCCATCCACTCGTCTACCCCATTGTGTTTGAGGACATGGACGGCATGGACGCCCTGCCCGAGCGCCTGGCCGAAGCTGACATCGTCGCATCCTTTATGCCCAGCACACCCGAGACCCGCGGTCTGGCGAACGCCGAGTTCTTCGCCGCGATGAAGCCGGGCGCCTTCTTTGCCAACGGCGGCCGCGGCGATCTTGTGGTTGCCGACGACCTGGTTGCCGCTCTGGAGTCGGGACATCTCGCCGGCGCCGCGGTCGACGTCACCGACCCCGAGCCGCTGCCTGAGACAAGCCCGTTGTGGGATGCGCCCAACATGCTCATCACGCCGCACGTCTCGGGCTGGTTCCACCTAGAGGCCACGCTCAATAACGTGGTCGACATCGCCGCGGAGAATCTGCGTCACCTGCAGGCCGGCGAAACTTTACGTTGTTGGATCGAGCACTGATTTGTTCCGGCGTTTTACCAAACGCCGGAACCCCTCGACGCTGCGCCCTTAGGTTCCGCCGTTCTAACGAACGGCGGACCACTC
>CALJCO010000074.1 GCA_938023905.1 uncultured Collinsella sp.
TATCGTTGGGGCCAGGCCCGATTTTGCCTCTTGACAATGTCCTGCTCATATTAAAAGGAACGTCCCCAAGTGCCGGGTTTCCGCAGTCATTGGGGACAGACTTAAATGACTAGTCTTTTAAGAACGTCCCCAATGACTACCCACAGAATGAGGGTCTCATCGGGGACTAGGTAAATAGCAAAAGCCCCCGCGGCCGAAACGGGCCACGGGGGCAGCAGGCTTGCAAGGGTTAACTCAAGTCCTCGCCATTTGATGCAATGACCTTTTGATACCAGCAGAAGCTGTCCTTTCGGTAGCGATCGAACGTGCCTTTGCCCGTATCATCGGCATCGACATAAACAAAGCCATAGCGCTTCTTCATCTGCCCCGTCGAGGCCGACACCAAATCGATACAGCCCCACGGCGTGTATCCCATCAGGTCAACACCGTCCTCGACAATTGCATCGCGCAGCGCAAGAATATGCCTTCGCAGGTAATCAATATGATACGCATCGTGGACTTTGCCGTCTTCCAGCGCATCGAGTCCGCCCACACCGTTCTCGGCGATAAAGAGCGGAAGATGGTAACGATCGTGGTAGCCGGCAAGCGTCACGCGCAAACCCAGCGCATCGATCTGCCACTTCCAGGCAGTCTCTTTATCCTTGAGGTACGGATTGCGCAACGTCGGGAACACGTTGCCCTCCGCCTTCTCGGCGATCACCTGATCATCGGCGCACACCAAGCGCGAGCAATAGTACGAGAACGAGATGAAGTCGACCGTATGCTCTGCCAGATACTCCGTATCGCCCGGCTCAAAGGGCACGTGAACACCCTCTTTCTCGAGTGCACGCAGCTTCCAAGCAGGATAGGCGCCCGCAGCCATCACGTCTGTGTAGAAGTAGCGGCCGCGGTCCTCCTCATACGCAAGCCATACGTCCTCGGGCGCACAACGGTACGGATAGGTCGCACCGGCAGCGACCATGCAACCCACCTTGTTTGCGGGATCGATCTTGTGCAGAATCTCGACAGCGCGAGCGCTCGCCATAAACATATGGTGCGAGAACGCCGCGGTCACGGCTGCACGGTCACGCTCATCCTCGAGCGTGACACCCGCGTTGAGATAGGACAGCGCCACGCTGTTGATCTCGTTGAACGTAAGCCAATAACGCACGAGGCCCTGGTACGCGCGTCCGACGGTCTCGACGTAGTGCGCATACCGCTCGATCATCTCTCGGCTTTGCCAGCCACCATAGCGCTCGACCAGAGCCAACGGATAGTCGTAGTGCGACAGCGTCACAAGCGGCTCGATTCCATGCTCGCGCAGCGCCTCGAATACCTGACGGTAAAACTCCAAGCCCTCGCCGTTGGGCTCGGTCTCCATCCCTGTGGGAAAAATACGGCTCCAGCAAATTGAAAGACGCAGGCACTTAAAGCCCATCTCGGCAAAGAGCTCGACATCCTCGTGCCAATGATGGAAGAAGTCGTTGCCCCAGCGGCATGGATACAGCCTGTCCGGATCGTCCACGGGCTTTTGCCTGCCAAACATTACATCCCAGCGGTCGGAACCCTGTGGGATCAGGTCGGAGTGCGACATGCCGCGGCCGCCCTCGTTCCAGCCCCCTTCGGCCTGGTTGGCGGCGAGGGCACCACCCCACAAAAAGCCCTCGGGCATACCGGCGGCAGACGTTCTGTCAAAGTAACTCATGCTACTCAGCATCCTCGGCAGAAGCTGCCGCGGCGTTCTCCTGCTCCTGAGCCAGGAGCTGGTTATCGTACACCTTAAAGAACGGGTACCAGACCACAGCCATGACCACGATCAAAACGATCGTAAACACCCAGATGCGCGGGTCGAGGCACTGGACAAAGCCCTGAACGAAGATGGGGAACGTGCCGCTCACCAAGATGTAGAAGTTAGAGACAAGACCCAGTGAGACCGCACCCCAATACAGCAGGGCCGAGATCATGCCGCCTAGCACAAACGGAATCATGAGGATCGGGTTGAAGATGATGGGCGCGCCGAAGATCGCGGGCTCGGAGATACGGAAGAAGCTCGGCACGATCGATGCCCTGCCAAATGCCTTGAGCTGCTGCGACTTTGCCCTAAACGCGCAGAGCGCCACAAAAGAGAACGTATTACCCGTGCCGCCGATGAGGTTGATGGCCAACGACATGAGCACCGGGTGGAACTCAAGCGGCTGCCCGGCAGCATAGAGCGAGGCGTTGGCGGCAAAGGCGGCAAGCGAGACCGGGGCGGTGATGGGCATTACGATCATGTTGCCGTGGACGCCAAAGCACCAAAACAGCAGCGTCATGAAGCAGATAAGCAGTGCGCCGGGCACAGAGTCAACTGCGACGGAAAGCGGGGCAGCGAGCAGCTTCTCGATAACCGAGGGGATGGACAGCGCGGGATCGATCATCTGGATCAGCAGGTTGCCGCCAAAGAAGATGAGGATGTTGGCGAGCATAGGTACGATGGCGCCAAAGGTTTCGGACAAAAACGGCGGCACGCCATCGGGCATCTTGATGGTGATGCCCTTGGTCTGGCAGAAGCGCGTGACCTCGACGGAGACCAAGGCAACGATGATGGCGGTAAACAGGCCCTGCGCACCCAGATAGGTGCAGGGGACCGCCTGGAGCACGGACTCGTCAGCAAGCTGGTAGTAGGACGACGGCGCCGCGGCGATCAGGAACATCACCAGCGAGGTCATGCCGGCGTTAAGCTTGGGCATCTTGTAGGTGCCCGCCAGGTTATAGGCGATTGCGAACGTCACGATCACCGACAGTATGCCCATCGTCATATTGAAGGGGATGAGCAGCGTGAGCTTATTGGCCGTCGCAAAATCGAGCCAAGGGCCAAAGACGGACCAGAACCCGCCCTGCGCCACCAGGTCGGCCGTGACCGGCGGGTTGGCGAGGATCATAAAGACGGCAGATACCAAGATGAAGCTGATCGCGCTCATAAAGCCCTTTTGCATGGAGGCAAAGTGGCGCTCGGTGCCGCAGAAATTGGCGATAGGGGTCAGTTTTTCCTGAAGCAGGGTCATGAACTTCTCCATGGTTGCCTCCTAACCCAACAGCGACTGGGCGAGTGCCAGCACGTTGGCGGCGTTGCCCATGCCGTAGTCCTGTGCGGGGATGACCGCGGTCGGCTTACCGCTCCCCTGCTTGACGGTGTTGAGCTGGTAGGACACCTGCGGCCCCAAGAGCAGCACGTCATAATTGGCGCACGTCTCCTGATACTCGCCGATACCCACCGCATCGATATCGAGCTCGATGCCGTTTTGCTCCGCATATTTCTCGAGTTTCTTCATCAGAATGCTTGTAGACAGACCAGCTGCGCAAACAAGAAGGATCTTCATAAGGGATTCCCTTCGCATTGATTGGTTGGATAGTCACCGCACGCCGCTAGGCGTTCTTGGTTGCAGTGCACTCATACAGGCAGATCAGCTCCTGCACGAGCTCCTGAGCAAGCATGGAGCACATGAGGTGGTCCTGAGCATGGACCAGCAACACATCCACCGACAGATGCTCGCCCGCTGCCTCAGTCGAAAGCAGCTGCGTTTGGATGTGGTGAGCCTTGATTCCCGCATCCTTTGACTGCTTCATGAGTTTGGCGGCGGCGTCAAAATCCCCCGCTTTTGCCTTTTCAAGGGCTTCGAAGGCAAGGCTGCGTGCCTCTCCCGCTGCAGCGACCAGCTGAAACGAAACCATCTCGGTTCCCTGATCGTCCATAACGGTCTCCTCTCCCGTGATGTTTGGTTTGTACTTGAATATTCGAAACGCCTATCTCCCGCCCGCAATCCTCGAGGTTTATTGCAGGTAGACAGACAGGGTTATCGACAAAAGAAGTCTTAAGCCGTATGCGCTTGCACAAGCGCCATCAGCTCATGCCAGGACCGGCGCTCGCGTAGGCGCTCGACCCCCTGGCGGTCCATAAAGATCTCGGCGAGCAGTGAGCTCAAGATCCGCGCCTCATCGCCGCCCGACCGGGCAAACGACACCATAAAGACGATATCGACCTCATGGCCGTATTCGTCCCAAAGAATGGGATGTTCGAGCAGGCCCACGGTAACAAAGGCCTCGGCGCTCAAGGGATGCATCCCATGGGGCATGGCTACCCCATTGCCAAACGAGGTGGCACTCGCGCTCTCGCGCTCGGCGACCTCTTGGGCAAACTGGGCATCGACACGGCCGCTCTCGACGGCGCGCTCGGAGAGATATCGGAGAACGGCCTGCTTCGACGGCGCCTCAACGCGGTTGAAGAACAGGGCACGGCTAAAGAAAGAGCTTACGGAGTCCGATTGCGCAGTGTCGTCGCTCAGCACCTTGCGGATAGCGTTGACATCGCTCGTCTCCAAGAAGAAATCGGCCTCGCGGACGGGCACGGGCAACTTGACGTTGAGCGGCACCGTTGTGAACACGTAGTCGATGTGCGAAAAATCGAACGTTCCCACGCGGGCGACATCGCATGTCTCAATCGAATCGATATACATGCCAAACTGCTTGCGGTACTGGTGCTCGAGCATACGGGCGCTTCCCGCTCCCGAGGCGCACACGATCAGGATGCGCTTGCGACGCGGCTGGTCGGCTTGCTGCTCGAGGGCCAGGGCAAATGCCATGGCGATGTAGCCGAGCTCTTCATCAGAGGGCTGGCTGCCAAAATGACGCTCGAGTACCTGCGAGGTGCCAGCTGCCATCGAATAGGCCAACGGAAACCTCGTCTTGATATCGGGCAGCATGGGGTTATCCATATGCATGTGATATTCAAGGCGATAGCCCAGAGGGCCGATATGCCGAGCAAGGTTCATGCGAAGTTCAAGATCGCCGCTAAAGTCAAACCTAAACTCATCGTTGACCGCACGTACCATCTCGGAAGCAATCTCCCACATCTCGTCCGAGATAACGGCAGAGCCCTTCTCGGGCACGCCCGTGCCCCTGCCGAGCAAATGGATTGCGATAAAGGCAACCTCTTCTCGGGGCATGCTCACGCCCAGGGCATCCTTGATGTTTGCGGCAATCTGGAAAGCCGCGGCGTATTCGCGCGTTCCCTCCAGTTTTTGAACGTCCGATTCTGCAGCTGGGACATAGCAGCCCTGCTCGATGCGGCAAAGAGCAATGTAAAGATGCATGATGAGATTGCGGGATGCCAGCGAGCTCACCGTGACGGGCGAGGCCGTCAGGGCATCGTCCACACATGCGGCGATGGCCCGCAGGCGCTCGGCGAGCTTTGCATCGTCGGTGTCGGGCAACACGGGCCTCACCAGCGAGGCCAGGCACAGGCGCCGTTGTGACTCCCCGCCCGCAACGCGGATTCCGTAGCGTGGGCGCTTTTCGAGCGTTAAGTCAAATTGGGCGAGTTTCTGCTCTACCAGACGCATGTCATTGGACAGAGTTCGCGCCGAAACGTAGAGTAAATCCGCATACTCCTCAATCGTCACCCACTGGGACCGCATGAGGAGGTCGTTAAGAAGGAAGGACACACGGCCGTCGCGCGTATCAGGAATGCCCGGATGGGCCAGAGCCGCACCGTCTAGCAAGCGAGCAAGCTCATCTGCACGTGCAACATCGATACGATACTGCCCCTTGCTGCCAACGATGCGTGCAACCCCTGCAAGGTTGTCGTTTGCGCGATGGATATAGTTTCTCACGGCGCGCTCGCTTACCTCGAGACGCTTGGCAAGTACCGCGACAGCGACAGGCTGAGCGTCCTCGATCATATTTACAAGCTGCTTGACGCGAGCATCCATGTCCTCCTCCTTTCCCTGCGTCTAGTCTAACGCGGTAAAGAATGACACTCCACGTCGCGCTCGTTCCGCCAACTCGGAACAGGTTGCGGGGAGTCCAGCTGAGCTATGGAGAGCCTGGGGAGAGGGCCCGAAGGCAATGCGTCGGTGTGGGATGCGCCTTCCCAGCCATTGGGCAGTCATTGGGGACAGACTTAAATGAGTAGTCGTTGTGAACGTTGTTGTTTGACTAGTCGTTTAAGAACGTCCCCAATGGCTATTAAGGACTGTCCCAAGCTGCCGGCAGGAAAGGACCGTCCCCAAGTGCCGGGTTTGTCCCCAATGACTAGGTGAATAGCAAAAGCCCCGCAGCCGGAGCGGACTGCGGGGCTCATGAAGAGAGGCTAGTTTGTGGGCGTCTTGCCTGGCGCCCACGGGAGAGGCAACAGAGTAGAGGCTACTCGTGGATGCGGGTACCGGAGAGGCCGGCCATGGTCTCGGCGGCCTTGTCCAGGGCGCCGATGATGCAGGTGCGGCCCTTGCGGGAGCGGGCAAACTTGATGGCGGCGCGGACCTTGGGCTCCATGGAACCCTTGCCGAACTGGCCCTCGTCGGCCAGGCGCTCGGCCTCGTCGGCGGTGATGTCCTCGAGCTCCTCCTGGTTGGGCTTGCCAAAGTTGATGGCGACATGCTCAACGGCGGTCAGCAGGAACAGAACGTCGGCGTCGCAGTCCTCGGCCAGCAGCTCGCCGCCCAGGTCCTTGTCGATGACGGCGGGAACGCCCTTGTAGCAGCCCTTGTTCTCGTAGTCGCGGACGACGGGGATGCCGCCGCCACCGCAGGCGATGACGATGAACTCGTTGTCGAGCAGGTTGAGGATGGAGTCAGCCTCGACGATCTTCTTGGGATCAGGGGAAGCGACAACGCGACGCCAGCCGCGGCCGGAATCCTCGACGAAGACCTTGGAAGGATCCTCGGCCATGAACTCCTTGGCCTGCTCCTCGGTGTAGAAGGGGCCGATCGGCTTGGTCGGGTTCTTGAACGCGGGATCGTCCGGGTCGCACTCGATCTGGGTGACGACGGTGGCGGCGTGCCAACGCTTATAGCGCTTGTGCATCTCGCGGCCGATGCCCTGCTGCAGGTGATAGCCAATGTAGCCCTGGGACATGGCGCCGCACTCGGGCAGCGGCATCTCGGGGGTGCCGATGGCGTCGTGGGCAGCGGCGAAGGCGTTCTGGATCATGCCGACCTGCGGGCCGTTGCCGTGGGTGATGATGATCTCGTTACCCTGCTCGATAAGACCAAGGAGAGCGTGGGCGGTGTTGCTCACGGCCTGGATCTGCTCGACGGGGTTGTTGCCGAGGGCGTTGCCGCCGAGGGCGACGACAATACGATCGGGCTTGCCAAGAGGCTTAGACATTGCTGGAATCCTTTCTGTAAAAGGCCTACAACCCATTAATAACCCGCGTCCGTGCAATACGCGAGTTTATTAAGGTTTATATTCTCTTTATCGCTCATTTTATTCATTTTGAAAATAGTTTAACGGTGAACGGTCGTTTTTACCCGCTCAGCGTAAAGAAGCCCAGCTCACACATGTTTACGTCATCTACGTGCGACTTTATTTAATTAGAGCAGAGATTAGGCTGGATTATGCAAACTATATCTTTGCTAAACACATAACGGACACTGCAACTATTTACTCGCACTATACGAGATTCTATGCACTTGCAAGACAAGTATGCACCCCTGCAATAACACGGGGCTTTTCATCCAACAAAAGGGATAGCCGAACGTGCTTCACTTTGCGGCAAGCGACTATGAGTTTGCAGTATAGAACTTTACCGTCGGGTATTGCATGAACGCCGCTGATGCCCTTTCGCTCCTGCCCACCCAAGCAGCCGAGAACGCTAACGGCGCCACTGCCAACCTGGCCACCCTCAACAACGGCGCCGCCAGCCTTTTCGCAAAATACCGTGCTGGCTCGCTGGCTTTGAGGCCTAAGTGAGCTTTGCTATTTGCCAATTTTTGTATGATTTGGGTCAAATCTATCTGCCACTTTTTGTATAATTAGGGCAAATCTATTTGCCAATTTTTGTCAATGAGGTGTTTTAATGCTACGCCGTAAGGTCACTGACAGTCTTTTGAACTGGAAAAATAACTCTCATAAGGCATTGCTTGTTACCGGTGCGCGTCAAATTGGCAAGAGCTATGCGATTCGCGCGTTTGGTAAAGACAACTACGCGTCGTATTTTGAGGCCAATTTGCTGCTCGATACCGAGGCAAGAGATGTGCTCATTGGCGCTAAGAACGCCGTTGACTTTATCAACCGCGTGGCCCTTCTTGCGGATGCACCGCTTGTTGAGGGAGATACGCTTATCTTTGTCGATGAAATACAGGAGTATCCGCAGATCGTCACGCTCATGAAGGCGCTGGTCGAGGACGGGCGCTTTAGCTATGTCTTCTCGGGGTCTATGCTTGGGACTGAGTTTAAGGGGATCTCTTCTTTCCCGGTGGGGTATGTCGAGCACATTGTTATGCGGCCAATGGATTTTGAAGAGTTTTGTTGGGCAAACAGCATCAGCGAGAATGTGCTTGCAGACATCCGCAGCTGCCTTGTCGAGAGGCGTCCCGTCGAAAACTATATTCATGAGGCGATGCTCAAAAACTTTAGAGCTTATATCGTTTGCGGCGGCATGCCGGAGGTCGTACAGAACTATATCGATTCGGGTTATTCGCTCGTGAGCACACGTGCGCTTCAAACTCAGCTGGTCGATCAGTACAAAAGCGATATCTCAAAATATGCATCGACTCGAGCGTTTAACGTTCGGTCGATTTTCGAGCAAATTCCCGTTCAGCTTGAGGCGGAGTCTCATCGCTTTGTTGTTTCGTCTCTGGGTGAGGGAGCTCGCCTTCAAAAATACGAGCAGGATTTCCTATGGCTGGTGAACGCGGGCGTCGGTTTGATGGTCGCCCAGGTGACGGAGGCCCGGAGTCCTCTTAAGAGGACAGAGAAGGCGACCGCCTTTAAACTATACGAGTCTGATACAGGCATGCTCGCATCACGGTATCCCGGCAGCACGGCACGCGCTGTCTACCTTGATATGAAAACCCCCAACCTCGGCGGTCTCTATGAGAACGTGGTCGCGCAGGAGCTTGTCGCCCTTGGAACTGATGCATGGTACTACCAGACACGCGAGGTCGGCGAAGTTGACTTTGTGATCGAAGGCACCCGCGGGCACGTTGTCCCAATCGAGGTCAAATCGGGCAAGAAGGTTCGAGCCCATGCGGCCCTCGACCGTCTGATGAGCGTGAGCGAGTACAAAATCCCCGAGGCCGTTGTGCTAAGCCATGAGAACCTCAGCAAAGAGGGCAAGGTCCTGTACGTTCCAATCTATATGACATTCTGCCTCGATGAGTTTATGGAAAAGGACGACCCCAACAACGATTTCTCGTTTGCACCCATATCTCTCTAGGTCATCTGAGTCCGCAAGCCAGCCCCCACGCCCAAAGTACTGCGCCTTTCGCGCCAAAGGCGCGAAACAGCGACCGGGACAAGGCACCCCCACAGCCACGTCCTTCATTCAGCCCCACAATCCGAGGACGTAGTCGTAGCAGGATCTGAGGGCTGACCTTCGCGGACACTCCGCAGGACGAAAGAACCCCCGTCGCACGTAGTGCGCAGCGGGGGTTCTTTCATGTCCGAGGACGTCCGCGAAGGTCAGCCCTCAGATCCTGCGGTGGGAGACTTAAGCCTCGTTGTACACCGTCTTGAGCTTCAGCAGGTGCTGATAGCGGTCCATAGCGGCCTGCTCGTTCTCCTTGAAGAGCTCCTCGGCGCGCTCGGGGAAGGAACGCGTCAGCGAAGCGTAACGGGCCTCGTTCATCAGGAACTCCTGATAACCGCCCGCGGGCTCCTTGGAATCGAGCGAGAACTTCTTGCCGGCAGCAGCCTCGGGGTTGAAGCGGAAGAGGTTCCAGTAACCGCACTCGACAGCCTTCTTCATCTCGGCTTGGCAGTTCTGCATGCCGCCCTTCTTGATGGAGTGCATCTCGCAGGGGCTGTAGCCGATGATGAGGGACGGGCCGTCGTAGGCCTCGGCCTCGTGAATGGCCTTGAGGGTCTGAGCCGGGTTGGCGCCCATGGCAACCTGTGCCACGTAGACGTAGCCGTAGCTCATGGCGATCTCGGCCAGAGACTTCTTCTTGGTCACCTTACCGGCAGCGGCGAACTGAGCGACCTGGCCCAGGTTCGAGGCCTTGGAGGCCTGACCGCCGGTGTTGGAGTAGACCTCGGTGTCGAAGACGAAGACGTTGACGTTGTGGCCGGAAGCCAGGACGTGGTCCAGGCCACCGAAACCGATGTCGTAGGCCCAGCCGTCGCCGCCGAAGATCCAGAAGGACTTCTTGGTGAGGTAAGCCTTGTCGGCGAGGATCGCCTTGGAAGCGTCGCAGCCGCACTTCTCGAGCTCGGCAACGTAGGCAGCGGCAGCGGTCTTGGAGGCCTCGGCGTCATTGACGGAGTCGATCCAAGCCTGGCCGGCGGCCTTGAGCTCGTCGGACGGACCATCGGCAGCGATGATGTCCTGGGTAGCGGCGATCAGCTTGTGCTGAACGGCCTCATAGCCAACGGCCATGCCCAGACCATGCTCGGCATTGTCCTCGAACAGGGAGTTGTTCCACGCCGGGCCGTGACCGTCCTTGTCCCTGCAGTAAGGAGCGGTGGCAGCGGGGTTGCCCCAAATGGAGGAGCAGCCGGTGGCGTTGGAGATGAACATGCGGTCGCCGGCAACCTGGGTCACCAGACGTGCATAGGCGGTCTCGGCGCAGCCGGCGCAGGAGCCAGAGAACTCCAGGTAGGGCTGCTTAAACTGGCTGCCCTTGACGTTGGCCGCGATGAGCTCCTTCTTCTCGGAGACGTTCTCAACCATGTAGTCCCAAACAGGCTGCTGGTCCATCTCCTGCTCGGTGGGAACCATCTCGAGGGCACCCTTGGGGCAGACCTTGACGCAGTTGGTGCAGCCCATGCAGTCGAGCGGGGACACAGCCATGGTGAACTTCATGCCCTTGGCCTTGGGGCCCATGGCGTCGAGCGTACGGGTAGCCTCGGGCGCGGCGGCAGCCTCGTCCTCGGTCATCGCGAACGGACGGATGGTGGCATGCGGGCACACGTAGGCGCACTGGTTGCACTGGATGCACTTGGTCTCGTCCCAGTGGGGAACGACCACGGCGACGCCGCGCTTCTCGTATGCGGAGGCGCCCAGCTCAAACTGGCCGTCGGCGCAATCGACGAAGGCGGAAACAGGCAGGCTGTCGCCGTCCATGCGATCGATGGGCTCGAGCAGGTTCTTGACCTGCTGGGCGATGGCGGACTTGGTCTCCTCGGAGAGCTCGACGGGAGCGGCGTCCTCGGCGGTAGCCCAGTCGGCCGGAACCTCGAACTTACGGAAAGCGGTAGCGCCGGCATCGATGGCCTTGTGGTTGGCGTCGACGATAGCCTGGCCCTTCTTCATGTAGGACTTGGTAGCCGCGTCCTTCATGTACTGCAGGGCGTCCTCGGCGGGCAGGACCTTGGCCAGCGCGAAGAAGGCGGACTGGAGCACCGTGTTGGTGCGCTTGCCCATGCCGACCTTAGCGGCCAGGTCGATAGCGTCGATCAGGTAGACGTTGACGTTGTTGTTCGCGATGTAGCGCTTGGCCACGGCGGGCATGTGCTCGGCGAACTCCTCGTCGCTCCACTGGCAGTTGACCAGGAAGGTGCCGCCCGGCTTGACGTCGCGGACCATCTTGAAGCCCTTAACGATGTAGCTGGGGTTGTGGCAAGCGACAAAGTCGGCCTTGGTCACGTAGTACGGCGAACGGATCGGGGAATCACCAAAGCGCAGGTGCGAGACGGTGACGCCGCCGGTCTTCTTGGAGTCGTACTGGAAGTAGGCCTGGACGTACTTGTCGGTGTGGTCGCCGATGATCTTGATCGAGTTCTTGTTGGCGCCGACGGTACCGTCGCCACCCAGACCCCAGAACTTGCACTCGATGGTGCCGGGGGCTGCGGTATTGGGCGCATCCTCGGCCTCGGGCAGGCTCAGGTTGGTCACGTCATCGACAATGCCAATGGTGAACTCGCGCTTGGGCTCGTCCTTCTTAAGCTCCTCGAAGACAGCGAACGCGGACGCGGGAGGCGTGTCCTTGCTGCCCAGGCCATAACGGCCGCCGACGACCTTGATGCCCGTCTTGCCGGCCTCGTAGAGAGCGGAGACGACGTCCTGGTAGAGCGGCTCGCCGATGGAACCCGGCTCCTTGGTACGGTCCATGACGGCGATCTTCTGGACGGTCTCGGGGAGAACGTCGACGAAGTGCTTGATAGAGAACGGACGGAACAGACGAACCTTGACCAGGCCGACCTTCTCGCCGTGAGCGTTGAGGTAGTCGATGACTTCCTCGAGCACGTCACAGAAGGAGCCCATGCACACGACGACGCGGTCGGCATCGGGAGCGCCGTAGTAGTTGAACAGGCCGTAATCGGTGCCGAGCTTCTCGTTGATCTTCTTCATGTAGCCCTCGACGACGGCGGGAAGCTCGTCGTAGACCTTGTTGCAGGCCTCACGGTTCTGGAAGAAGATATCGCCGTTCTCATGGCTGCCGCGGGTATGCGGGTGCTCAGGGTTGAGCGCATGGTCGCGGAAAGCCTGGACGGCGTCCATGTCGCACATCTCGGCAAGATCCTTGTAGTCCCACATGGCGACCTTCTGGATCTCGTGGCTGGTGCGGAAGCCGTCGAAGAAGTTAAGGAACGGGGTCTTACCCTCGATGGCGGCAAGGTGAGCCACCGGCGAGAGGTCCATGACCTCCTGGACGTTGCCCTCGGCGAGCATGGCGAAGCCGGTCTGACGACAGGCCATGACGTCGGAGTGATCGCCAAAAATGTTCAGGGCGTGGGAAGCGACGCAACGCGCGGAGACGTGGAAGACGCCCGGGAGCTGCTCGCCCGCGATCTTGTACATGTTCGGGATCATCAGGAGCAGACCCTGAGAAGCCGTGTAGGTGGTGGTCAGAGCACCGGCGCCCAGCGAACCGTGAACGGTACCGGCTGCACCTGCCTCGGACTCCATCTCGACGACCTTGACCGGGGTGCCGAAGATGTTCTTGCGACCCTGGGCCGCCCACTGGTCGACATGGTCGGCCATCGGGCTGGACGGCGTAATGGGATAGATTCCCGCTACCTCGGTGTACGCATACGAAACATATGCGGCCGCCTCGTTGCCGTCCATAGACTTAAACTTACGCGCCATATACCCCTCTCCTCTCATATAGGTATACAGGCCCCGGCGATCGCCGGGATGTTGGCGTGATGGGATTTACGCTGTTGCTTCCAATCATCTGGCAGGCAGGCTCAGCAGCAGGTACGTGGCGTGGAGAGAAGACATGCCGAGGCGAGGGGCAACTGATGCGCCCCACAGACCCGACCGCCCGTCTTGCACATGACCGAGCGCCGCAAAGGCCGCATGCCGGATGCTCCCGGGCACGCCCCGGCGATGGGAAGCGCCCGCAACGGAAATCCGCATGCGGGTTTATTGTACCCCGCCGTCAAGTGTAATTTCGGCAAATATAGGCGGGCGGTAAAGGTTTACCTCGGGTGACTGCCGGGAGCAAAATGATCCCTTGGGGACGGAGGGACCATTTGGCGGGACTGGCTAGAGAGCACCGAAGAGGATGGCGTAGGTAGTGGATTCGCCGAGCTTGAGCTCGTCGCCGGGATTGAGTTGGGCGGAACGGCCGGGCTCGACCTGAATGCAGACGCGCGTGGCCCCGTTTACCACCACGGTTCCGTTGGTGGACGACAAGTCCTCGACGTGCCAGATATTTTGAGCATCGCACCAGATATGGGCATGGCGGGCCGAAACGTCATCGCCCACATCGGTGATGCCGCCCTCCCCCGTTGCCAGCGCGCCGATCTCGACGCCTTCCTCACTCGGCTGAATCCAGCGCGGGGCACTCACGACAAAACTGTTTTGTATGCGCAGCAAGCCCAAAGGGTGCGCCGGGGCGGGGTCGCGTTCGCCCGCGGTCATCGACATGCCAAGCGAACGCGGCGTGGAGGTGCCTCCGCCACAGGTCGCGTGCGCGTAGTCGATGGCATAGTTCACCGAGGACCGCACATCCGCCGAACAACCGACGGCGACAAACAGCACCAGCACGGCCTCGGCGCGCTCGGCGGGCATGAGTTCCGCCGCCTGGGACAGGCGATCGAGCGCGTTGCGATAGAGATTCGTGTCCTGGTGGCACTCTTCGAGCGCGCGTACCATCGGTTCACCTGCAGGACCGCACACCATATTGATTACAGCCGTGGAGTCCATGGGATTGCGCTGGCGCAGGGCCAGTTGCGACATAATACGCGCAGCCGAGGTACCGTATTCGGCAAAGTAGCGCTGCTGAAGCGTGCCGACCGGCGCGCGAACGATAAAGCGGGAAACCCAAGAGCGATCGGCGGCTCGGCTCTGCGGGCTGCGGCCGTCGGCGAGCGGACGGGACGAAAGCACCAAGCCGCACAGCTCGATATGGCTCAGATGCGCCGCGCGCTTAAAGATGTCAAACATGGCCCCGCATGGGGTGAGCTCAACTTGAGATGCCATGACCTAGGCCTCCTTGGTCGTAGAAATAGAATCGGACGATACTTCGACAGGTCCGCCAAAAGTACGGGCAGCTGCGGCTCCACCGGCAAGCGGAGTCGCCATCTGGGCTTTTGTGCGTCGCGGTGCCGAAACAGGAAGTTCAAAGGCAAAGCCCATCGCAAGCAAAAACCACGTAAGCGTATAGGTTGCAACCAAAGCGGCAACAAGGCCGCCCATCACGGCGCGTTGGGAAAATACGCTACATGCAGTCACAACCAGTACCGGAACCTCGCAGGCAGAAAGCGCAAGCACACCCTGCAGGAACCCCGAGCGTCGATCGCGCGCAAGTGCCCCCGCGGCAACGCCGGCCATGCCTGGCAGCGCCAGCGCCAGTGCGGCAATAACACCCGGTAGCGACCCAGACCACACGAGCGATCCCAAAGTCGCCGTCACGCGAGCGCCCGACGCCAGCAGCGCGGCCGAAACCACGACCACAGCCCAAACCACGCTGCAAACGGCCGCCGCACCGATCATCGCCGTGCGACGAACCGCGCGGCCGGACGCATCCATGGGGCACGGCGTGAGCGGCTCGCCGCGGAGCGAACGACCGACATTTTGCGCATAGTGGTCACAAAACGCCGAGAGCGCCGCCTCGACCGCCGCCGGCTCGGGACGATCTTTTTGATGGCTGGACAGACAGGCCATCACCACGTCGAACAGCTGGGCATCGACAAACGCCAGCGCATCACGTAGCTCTTCGGAATCCGGCTCAAGCCCTAGCTGCTGGGCCTGCTCGGCCACGGCGAGCGCCACATCGGGCTCACGACGAAGCAGCTGAGTCAAATCGCAACCGGGCGCATGGGCACCAATGGGATAGTCGGGCCGCGTGTCCATCTTGAGACGGTAGGGGCTCGCGATGTCGCGCGTCTTTTTGCGCGAACCCGAGGTGCCCGAAGTGCTCGGCGCGGCTTCGTATGGCGCGACGCCGACAATGAGCTCGTAAACCGTGCTTGCCGCGGCATAGACGTCGATCGCCGGCGACATACGCAAAGCGCGCAGGTCGGGAATATCGTCGGTGAGCATCTCGGGCGGGGCATAGGCAACCGTCGCGCGACGCAGCGTGGCGTAGCGCTCCGTAAACGACGCCTTGCCGCCGGTACCGGCCACGGCCGACGCAGGCTCAAGCGCCAGCGACGAGCCAAAATCGATCAGGCACAGGTCAAAGGTGCCCTCGGCAAGCTGCCGGTCAAGCGGTAGACGCGCCGTACGCACCATAATATTAGCGGGCGAGATATCGCGATGGACAAAGCCCTCCCCCACCAGGCTCATGCGGCAGAGCAGGTCGAACAGGTCACGCCCCAAGCGCGCCGCCACAAGCGGCGATAGGCGGCCGGCATCGTCCACGGCAAGTCGCGAACGCAAGCGGGCAAGCGTCTCGCCCTCGACCCATTCCATGACAATTACAGGCACACCGTCAACCTCGCCCCAGCCATAGAGGCGGGGAAAACCCTTAAGGCCCGAAAGGGCGCGATGGCATTCATATTCCTCGCGAAACGCCGCTTTGAACTTGGCGACCAGCGCCTCATGAGCGGCGGCATCGTCAAACTCATCGCGCGTCGGCAAGATGAGCTGTTTGAGTGCCACGGCCTCGCCTTGGGCGTTGATGGCACGCGTCACGCGGCCGATACCGCCACGGCGCATGGTGGCATCGTCGGCAAACAGTATCGTAAAACGACGCAGGTAGGCAGGCAGTTCGTCCTGACCGAGCGCAATGGCCGGCTCAAACCCGTCGACACGCGCCAGGCGCAGGCCGACCATGGGATCGCGACCGAGCGATTGCGGTGTGGTGGATGCAAGATCGGTCATCATAGGGCAAGCGCCGCCACGTTATTCTTGAAGTTACCGAGTGCGACGTCATCATCGCCGTAATGGCCGACCCATTGACATAGGTTGGTGTAACAGCCCCACAGATTGGCATACTGCTGATACCACTTTGACCGGGGCGAGAATGTCTGACGACCGAACTCGGCTCGAATGACAAACATCTCCCCGACCAGGCTGTCGCACGGCCTGGGATCTCCCGTAGAGTTATAGGTCGAAACCACGTCATTGGCGCGAGAAACATAGCCGTCGAGCATGTTGTACTTGGTCACAAGCCAACTGTGAATGCTCTCTTCCTCAGCAGCGGAAAGGCCACCGGAGTTTGCATCGCTGTCAGTGTTGCCGCCCGTCGAACCGCCATTTCCAGACCCTCCGGCAGAGGAGCCCGACCCAGAACCGCCGCCCGAACTCGACGAATCCGAGCCGGAGCCAGAAGTATCCGAGCTACCGGGCTTTCCGGGCTGCTGGGCGTCCTGTTCCTGCTGCTGCTCGACCTTATTCACCGTTGCCGCCACGCTATTGTTGGACAACCGATCGATGATCTTGGTGTTGGTGAGCACGATGGTTTTGCCATTGGCAAGCGTGACTTCGTTGTCCGGGGCCTCGGCGCCGTCCGCGTCGTCAGTGCCAAACACAATATGCGCGACCACACTTGCCCAAGCATATCCAGTCGTGGTGCCCAGGTCACTTTTGACCTCATGCCCTACGCGCGGTTCGCGTGCGGCATGTGCCTGTATCATGGACGGCACGGTCATGCCATAGGCAGAAACGCCAGCTATGACCAGCACCAGCGAGCACGACAGCAGCGCGTACGCCCGAGGCGCCAAGCCCAGTCGGCGTCGCATGCGCACCGCGGCGCCGCGCTTTGTCTGAGTGCCACCGGGCCGCATGCGTTCTCCTCCAACAAAAACACGCCGCTCGGGAGCGGCGCATTCATTCGAATCCACATTTGAGTGTATCAGCGAACCCAAAAGGTTGCGCAACGAATGGGCGAATTAAGGACGCGGGCGGAAGCATCCATGCGATAAGCGGATACGAAGCATCTTTGTTGCACAACAAACTCATAGTCGCACGGGGAAATTATGACTGCCCCGTGCGTCGCCAGGAAAACATACGGCAGAAGCAGGCTCGCCACCTAAATCGTGCGACGGGCCTCAATGGCGCGTCCAAGCGTAAGCTCGTCGGCATACTCCAGGTCGCCGCCCACGGGCAGGCCGCTCGCCAGACGCGACACCTCAACGCCCAGCGGCTTGATAGTGCGGGCCAGGTAGCTCGCCGTGGTCTCGCCCTCAATATTGGGGTTGGTGGCGATGATGACCTCATGGATATCCTCGTGGCCCAAACGCGCCAGCAGCTCGCGGATGTGCAGCTGCTCGGGACCAATCTTGTCCATGGGGCTGATCACGCCGCCCAGCACATGGTACAGGCCATGGTAGCTGCCCGTGCGCTCGATTGCCTGGACGTCGCGCGGCTCGCCCACCACGCAAATGCGAGTAGTGTCGCGCATCGAATCCTGGCAGATGGAGCACTCGTCGGCCGTGGCGTAGTTAAAGCAACGGCTGCAAAAGTGGACCTCCTGCTTAACCTCCAGGATGGCCTCGGCCAGGCGGCGGGCCTCCTCGGCATCGGCCTCGAGCAGGTAATAGGCGATGCGCTGGGCCGACTTGGGACCAATGCCCGGCAGACGGCCCAGCTCATCGAGCAATTTTTGCAGACTATGGTTGGCACTCATATATATGCGTGTCTTAGAACGGCATGCCCGGGATGTTGAGGCCGCCGGTGATGGCGCCCATCTGCTTGTTGGCAAGCTCGTTGACACCGCGGACGGCCTCGTTGACGGCAGCCATGATCATGTCCTGCAGCATATCGACGTCCTCGGGATCGAGGGCATCGGGGTCGATGGTGAGGTTGACGAGCTCCATCTCGCCGTTAACGGTCACCTTGACCATGCCGCCGCCGGCAGAGGCGTCGACGGTCTGGGACTTAAGGTTTTCCTGCGCGGCGGCAAGCTGCTCCTGCATCTTGCGAGCCTGCTTCATCATTTGCTGCATGTTCATACCGGCCATGATGGCTCCTTTACGTGCGGCCGCGCGACAAGCTGCAAGGGCAGCCGGAGCGCGACGGGACTTTCAAACTCAAAAATCGTACCACGGCGCGGGGCAAGCAAGCGGGGCGGACACGCTACCTCAGTCGATATACATGTCCTCTAATACAAACCACGCGCAAAGATTATGCAAGGCCGAATTATGCAAGGTTGCATAATATCGCATACTCAATCTAGTAGAGCCGAATCCGGCATTTCATGTGTGCCACTAAATAGCTAAATGCCAAACCGCTGCTCGAGGCGGAGCACATGGCGGCAGGGTATAATTTGATTGTCATAGATTGCAATTTGGAGGTGCCCCATGAATGCCCCCGACGCGCTCCAAAACATCCGCTCAAAACACCCCGTTGCATATGTGGTTCTCTATCTCTTTGTCGGCTGGGCATTGCTGGTTGTCATCACCCATGCCATAGCTTTTGGAGCAGAACTGCTGATAGCCAGCTCGGACCAGCCCGTCGTCAAATGGGAGACGACCGATGAATGCACCGACGGAACCCGAACCATTTACTACAACAGCCCGTCCCTCTACCAAGAGTTCAAGGTCAAGATAAAGGACTCCAAGATTGTCGATGCCGAACTGGGCTCTTTATTTACAATCGGAGCAACCGTCAACGCCGAGCAAGTCGAGTACACGGACGGCCATGCGACGTATCGTATCGACCTCAGCATCCTAGGCCGACCGTCACGCGCTTGTCTGCTCGAATGCGATATACGCGGCACCACACTACACATGTCCGAAATACAGATGCGCCCGGACAAAAGAAAGTGATATATGGCCGAGTCGGAAGAGACTAGGCATAGACTCGTCCGCCTTCGTAGGCAAAACGCAGGATGAGCGGGGCATTGTTACGCACGAAATCATCGAGTTCTTTGAGGTCCGCTTCGCTAAAGCCCTCATGTGACACCCAATTGAATGCCGGCAAGATACACTCCGCCGCGTCAAAACCCCAATCGCGCGGGCGCTCCACAACGACCTTCACCGTGTTGTCCTCACGGACTTCGGAATACGAAACTTGCGTATCGTCCTCGAGGCGGACATATTCCCACATCATAAGCTCGCTCCGTTCAAAGAAGTCTCTTCCTGAGCAGTATACCCGCCCGTACAGCTACTCCACCGGTTTGAAGATGGTGGACTGGCCGAAGACGCTGCGGATGAGGGCTTTGGCCTCGTCCTCGGTCTGCGGGATGCTTGGGGCTGCGCCTTGATGGCCGAAGGGGCTGCCCGCGCCGGGGTTGGACTCCCAGGGAGCCGCAGGAGCGTCCTCCTCTTTGGGGGCAGTTGCAGCGGGCTTGGGCGCGGACGCCGCACCCGGCACGTCGAACGGGGGCAGATCGTCCCCGCCGGCATCGGCAGCAAAACCGCCGACCATGACATCGTCGTAGGGAACCTGCTCGGATTCCCACGGCGCAGACGGCGCGGCGGGCTGAGCCTTGGGAGCGGACGCGCGCTCGGGCGCTCGGGGTGCGGGCTCGGTCGGGAGCTTGCCCGTGGCAGGAGCACCGGCGGGATTGTCGGAGCGTAGCCAGGGGGCCTTAGCTAGGTCGGATGACTTGGGCGCAGGCGCGGCAGCGGGCTTGGGCGCGGGAGCCGGAGCAGCCGGTTTGGGCGCCGCGGGCTTAGGCGCCGACAGGGTCGGTGCCGCTACCGGCGCCGCTTTTGGCTGCGTCGCGCTGGCGCTCGAGGATACAGGGGCCGCCGAGGACACGGGTTGCGGGTCCGCAGATACCGCAGCCCGTGCAGATGGAGAATGCTCCTCATGTTGAGGAGCCGGCGTGCCACCCCCATCCAGGACATAGTCGACGGTACGACGACCGAAGACCGCGCAAACCGTCGGCAGGACCACCGACTGCGTATCGGCGCGACCGAGCATCTTAATGGCAAAAGTCGAACCCGCGGGGAACGAGACCGTGAGCTTGGAGCCGTCGTCGGCCGTGGCGCGGGCGTTGAGCAAAAGCCCTGCGTAGGAAGCCTGACGCGCCTTGACACGCTCGACAACCTCGGCCCATTTGCGCTGCAGCTCTCCGGCATCCTCGACCGCGGGCGTCTCGGCAGTACCGGCGGCAGCAACCTGGGCGGCATTGTTGGACTGGGGCTTAGGTACCGGAGCGGTGGCAGGCGCGGGGGCCGCAACGGGCTGAGGCGTCGGAGTCGGCGCAGACTGAGGTGCAGGCGCTGCAGGCTTGGAAGCTGACACGGACGCAGAACGGGACGCAGGCTGGGCAGCCGGAACAGCAGCACCACGGTCCCAAGGCATACCGCCCTGGCGCGCGGACGTACCAGCGGGGGCAGCGGATGCCGCCGGAGCGGCAGCACGAGCGCCCGAAATTAGCGTCGGCTGTTGGGCAGCAGCGGGTACGGATGCTGCAGGCGCGGCGGCCTGAGCAGCAGCCACGCTCGCCGGCACGGCGCCGTTGGCAACCATGGCCTCCAAGCGGGCCACGCGCTCGGCCAATGCCTCAATCGTTAAATCGGCCTCGGGACGTGCCAGGCGCGTGCAGGCGATCTCGAGCACCAGGCGCACGTCGCTCGCGCCCCTCATCTCCAGTGCGGCATCGTCGAGCACCGTCAGCACACGGGCCAGGCGGTCGGCAGGATGCTCGCCAAAGGCAGCGGCCTCGGCAGCAAGCGCCTCGGCCTGCTCGGAGCCGCCCTCAAACAGCTCGGCACGGGCACCGGCAACGCAGGCAACGTACACGTCACGCACATGCGCCACCAGGTCGCGCGTCAGCTCCAGCAGGTCGTTTCCTTCCTCGACCTGCGCACGGATCAGTCCATAGAGCTCGGCAACATCGCGATCGGCAATGGCGCGGGAAAACTCGCCCAGAATCTGGTCCGAAACCTCGCCTAAAAGCGAGCGGGCGTCGTCCGCATGCACAGAACCGTTGCCAAAGACGCTCAGCTGCTCCAGCGTGGACAACGCGTCGCGCATACCGCCCTTGGCATGGCGCGCCACGATAGCCAGCGCCTCATCGTCGTAATCGAAGCCCTCCTGCTCGCACACGTATGCCAGGCGACGCTCGATATCCTCGTTGCCGATGCGATGGAAATCGAAACGCTGGCAGCGCGAGAGGATGGTCTCCAGAATCTTTTGCGGGTCGGTGGTACACAGCACAAAGATCACGTGTGCCGGCGGCTCCTCAAGCGTCTTGAGCAGCGCGTTGAACGCCGCCGTCGTGAGCATGTGGACCTCGTCGATGATATAGATCTTGTACTTGCCGCGCACCGGGGCAAAGTTGACGGAGTTGATGATCTCCTCGCGCACGTTGTCCACGCCGGTACGGCTTGCGGCATCGAGCTCGTAGACATCGGGGTGGTTGCCCTCGGCAATGAGCTCGCACTCCTCGCAAGTACCGTCGGGCATGCAGCCGCTTGCACCCTCGGCGCGCGCCGCCTCGGCATTGCGGCACAGCAGCGCCTTGGCAAGGATGCGCGCCATGGTGGTCTTGCCCGTGCCGCGCGGTCCACAGAACAGGTAGGCGTGGGACAGGCGTCCCTCGGTGATAGCGTGCTCGAGCGTCGAGACGATATGCTGCTGGCCCACCACGGAGTCGAAGGTGAGCGGGCGATACTTTCGGTACAACGATTCCATGGGTGCTCCCCCGGGTATACTGAGACTTGTTGCCGCGACGGCCATGCGGTCGCACGGCATACTGCATTCATAATAACCCGTACGGCGAGCCCGCCGCGATAGGAGTCCAAAGAGCATGGCAGACGCAGAGAGCAACCTCGTTCCCTCCGAAGCAGCCGACCAGGTCGAGGTCGCGCTCGAGGCGCAGGCAGCAGCCGACGACGGCATCCTGTACCTCAACGAGTATCAGTACGAAAACGACCTCGTCACCGACTTTGCGCGCCTGGTCGCCTCGCCCAGGCGCCGTGGCTCCCTGTACGTCGCCGCCGTGATTGCCGCGCTCATCGGCATCGGCATGCTGGTGGCCGGCGGCAGCTGGATCAAGTTCGGCGTCGTGCTGATCGTGTTCGGCGCCTTTTTGGCCTGGTGGAGCAAGAACCTGCACCACACGCTCGCCCGCGACTTTATCGACGCCGTCGAGGCCGACGAGTCCATGGGTGGCCGCTATCGCCGCGTCGCCGCCAACGAGGACGGCCTGATGGTTTGGGGCAAGAGCGGCAAGTCGCAGTTCTTCCCGTTTGACAAGCTCGACCACGTACTCGACGGCGAGCGCATCTTTGTGGCCATGTTCGCCGACCAGGGCGTGACGATCCCCAAGGACACCTTCGTCCGTGGCGATGCCGAGCAGTTCGGTCCCTTCCTCAAGGCCCGCATCAACAAAAAACTCCGCATCGAGACCAAACGCAAGAAGATGAAGGCAGAAAAGGCCGCTGCCGAAGCAAAACAGGGCGACAAGCCCCAGGAGACCAAGGGCAAGCAGCGCAAGCAGAAGAAGAGCAAGAAGAAGCGGTAGGCCGGCCGACACCGAAGGCGCCTCGTCCCGCGCCCGATTCCGGGCCGGGGCGCCTGGAATCGGGCGCGCGTACCGCCAATGGACCCGTTTTGCCTTGCTCTCGAGCTATTTCACTTCAAACCTTAAGAGCCTCCGCTCCGGCAGATCGGTCATCTTCATCGTGTAAGTCCCGGGAAATGCTTTCTCAAAACGGACGGTCTCGTAACCTTCGAAATAGTCGTTGGTGTTCTGCATCATAAATGGGACGAGCAACTCGTTTTCTGCCCCAACCTCCACGGCAAACGCAGCAGAGCCGCCAAGGACCGGCATGGCTTGCGTTATCAGATCGGTATTGACTACAAAATCATAGTTTGGCGCAGACTCCGGAACCAGATGCCAAACATACGCTTTGATTCCACCGTCGATATTATCCCTATTTCTGACACGCATCTTTACGGCGATAACGCACGTGATGTCGGCATCCTTCAGTCTCGTTTTCGTATCCACGGTGCCATATTTTGAATAATCGTCATGTGCTCGTTTGAGATACTCGCGCGGCGTGAGCAACTCTGCCCCGTCTATGCAAAACGAATACCCATCAGTCACCACATCCTTCGACCCCAGAAACGCTCCATCCATCGAGAGCCATTCGCCCTCCGCGTAATATTTCTCAGGAATGACCGTCCGGTTCCCGTTAACGACGCTCACCCTCATGCCCGCAAGGCCGGCAGCAGCACAGCAAAAAAGCGCGAGCGCCGATCTTCTCGTCCACAGGGTCTTCTTCATCGCGCTCACGACCTTTCCCGAACTTTCACAACGGCACCGTCGCGCATGCAGTAAACCCGATCGGCCAGTTCCTCGAGCACCTCTCCGTCATGGCTGGACAGAAGGACCTCACGACCCGTTGATGCCGCCATCGCCACAACGCGCTTGAGCATTTCAACGCCCGCTTCGTCGAGGGCATTCGTTAGCTCATCGAGAACAAGCAGCTTCGGCTTCTCCATAATTGCCGCAGCTATCCCCAGACGCTGCTTCATCCCAAGCGAGTATGCTCGGAACTTCTTTTTTTCGTCTGCATCGAGCCCCACGAGCCGCAGGGCAGAGCGAATGTCCTCGGGGGTGGCAACGCCCTTGATCTGAGCGATGAGCTTCAGATTGTCGTAGCCAGACAGATATCCCAAAAAGGAAGGCGCCTCGATCAACATCCCCAGACTCGGCGGGAACGAGATGTCCGCCCCAAGCCTTTGGCCATCGATAGAGATTTCGCCTTCGGTAGGCTTGATCAACCCGCAAACCGCTCGCATGAGCATGGTCTTACCCGAACCGTTTATCCCCTGAAGCCCGACCACAGTCCCAGGGTCAACCTCGATGGACACGTTGCGCAGGACATCGTTTTTACCCATGCGCTTCGATACGCCCCTTACGATCACACTCATATCTTGTCCCCCTTTTCTATAAGGTCGGCCCTTCGAAACCACAGTCCACCCAACGATAGGCATAACGACATAAGCCCAATTGATGACAAGACACTCGAGCCCGCCGCGATTCCCTCTTTGACAATTCCACCCCAGCGCAACAGCATCAAGGCGTTACCCAATAGCGCCCAATGTCGTGCATATGCCGAGCAGATCAGGTAGCTCATTAAAACCACAAACGAGACTGACGACCCAAGCACAAACCCAACCGCTGCCTGCGCAAACGCAAGCGCCTCAAAAGCAAATAAGAGACCTATGAAAAACGGCAGCGCATCTGCCTCGGCAGCTTTGAGAAACCACGGCGCCAAATTAGCCAGTTGAAGCGACTCACCATGAATGACCGCGCTGAACGAGGAGCTCACCACCAAGCTCCAAATCACAACAGAGCAAACCACCACGAGCAGTGAAAATGCCGTTACTGCCGCCACCAAGATAAAACGCGAGACCCACCAAAGGGTTCTTGCCCGGCATCGAACAAGCGCTTGCAAACCAAACCCGTGCAACGATTCGGTCGGATAGTCGAGTGTTGTATAGAGAATAAGCAGAATGAGAAATAGCCATCCTAGCGGAGGCACAAACATGACCCCGGGCCTAGGCTCAAACGGAGCAGATCCGGCAAACACGAGCGCAAGATTATCCGCAAACCCCAAGGTATCCGTTCTAACCCCATACACAGAAGACAATCCGTAGGCGTACACCAAGTTCGCAACGGTCACTGCCGCAATTGCAATAAAAGTGATGATGTTCTTCTTCAAAACGGTCCTCAGGTCCGCGGCGACCAGCCTAAACAGCATCAGACCACCTCGCGTCTTTTCCACGCCCCAGAAAAAGCCAACGAAGCAAGGGTCAATAATATGATTTCCGCAAAACCGGCTCGAATGTCTGGCCAGTTATTCAGCGATTCCGACCTGATGCTGTTGAGGATATTGCAGTTAAACCCCACACAAGCCATTACGCCGAAGATCCAGCCATTTGCAAAATGCCACGCAACCATTAGCAGATACGGGACAATTATCGCTTTGATTCTGCTACGAAACAAAATTGAGAAGCCAGTTACAGCCATGGATAAAGTCCCGAGCGTGACAGCATCGAACAGCGTGTATGCGAGCACATATGACAAAGGATGCGAATAAAATAGACCGGAGAAGTAGCTATGCAGGTAAAGTCCTACGTAAGTCGACTCATCGACCCGAGGAAGATACGCAGGAAAAAGCATCGAGACGATCAGGAAATTGACGAGCAGAGGAATGGCAGTCACTGTAAACGCGGAGAGGAAAGCAGACAGCATCTTTACGTTCACGTACGCCTTTCTGGAAACGCGCGTGCATATCTGCATGTCATAACCACTCAAACGCTCAAAGAGACACGACCAAGATCCAGCCAACATTGCAAGCAGGGGCAGTGCATAGAAAAACACCGACGCAGACAGTGGCGCGTTCGCGCTCACAACAATCCAGTTACCGAAGCTGCTTTCACGTGTTTGACCGAGATAATTTTCGGCTTGCACGCCAACGCCGTAACCAAAAGAAAGAAGGTTGTGGCGCTCTTTTTCCAAATTTGCCCACGGCTCCAGCGCGGCAGCTATTGCAACTGCGACCGCAATCAAGAGAGCAAGGATAAAAGCTGGACGTCTAATCGTTTTCGACAGTTCGTATCTTGCGAGCTTTTGGTTCATACGTCCTCCTCCCCCTTCCGACCCAGAAAGCCGGAAGGGAGCCATTTCAAACAACTATGCGGGAAGCTTGTGGAAATGCCCGACGCAGTCGGGGCTCCATACGCCAATAACAGTGCCGTAGCCAGACTCCGCCCATGCAGTCAGTCGCGCCGCAGATCGCCCGTTCTCACGGACGAGGTTATACATTTCCCACTGTCCCTTGTGATTCGAACGATACGTTCCCTGAGTACAATTCATGCTGCCGCTACCGCTTGTGTTATACGCACCGTCTGTATATAACCGAAGCGGATTTCCCGTATGGCCCTGGATATCCAGATAGAGCGATGAGGAATCATCCTTTTGACGGTAGCCAGTTGCACTCGTCCCGGCACATTGAAAACTAAATGCCTTATCGGCATTGTTCGTACAGGTCGTAATTCCCGTATCGGCGTTTTGAGTAATGCTGGAAACCTGAGAGGTGTCAAACTCCTCTTGTGCAAACGATGCAGCGGGAACCCCTAGGGACAGACCAGCTGCAATCACCAAGCCGACTCCGATTCGAGCAATAGCGCTCCTTGGCTTAATCATGGCCTTCTCCAATCAAAAGCGGTTAACAATGCGTCGACGCACGGCAACCTTCGCATGAATAGAGAAAGATGTCTGTAAACACCCGCTATTGAGTTGATTGCTCAGGCGTTTACACGTTATTTACCTGCGATAACAATAAAATTAGCTCCGCCTTATTCTTGATCTTCAACTGGCGGTAAGATGCAGACCGCAGCGCTTGCACCGTAGATGCAGCGTAACCGACATCCTCCGCAATGGCCTTTGTCGTTGCCCCCTCTGCCGTCATCAGCAAAATTTGCGACTGAACATCAGAAAGGGAGCGCGACGTAAGCAGGGCCAGCTGGCGCACGCGGGCCGTTTCGGTGGACCCGTTCGCCCGGTACTCCAAGACGGCCTTCTCGTCCTCAACCGAGCGGGCGAGCGCGATGTGCGTAACGAACATGGGCACAGACCAGCAAACAATCACCGTTGCCACGACGACATTGACAGCCGAACTTTGCCCCAACAACGACGCGAGGAACAACGGCTCGAAAACCGTCAGATCCTGCACCATATTGAGCAAGACAGCCCAAACAGGAGCCGTCGCCCCGAAGCAAAGCATCCATATCCCAAGCATTTTGCGCTGCGGACAGCTTCGCATCACTATATATGTGAGCAGCACCCCCGTCAGCACCGCAAGTCCATGGATTCGCCCCCTAGCGACCGCATAGATTAAGGCAACCATGCCCATTGACACCAACGGCACGATAGCCCGAGCATGGGCATGCACCTTAAACGGACGCAGCCCAACAGCGAGCGAAGCCGTAGACGCCACGCCGCAAAACAGGACCGGCACAGCCATCAACGGAACGCGTATGCACATCAATGCCGCGATATAGATAAAAGACCATTCCACAGCAGATAGCACCGCCCATACGTACGGGCTTCCGAGCCAAATCGCTTCACCCGCTCTATCCAGCGCAGCGCCACGATTCGCTTTTCCACCCGCGTAGCGTAGCGACAGAAGCAGTCCGAGACCCAATGCGTAGCTTAAGAGGGAAAAGGCGACAGCCCGCGAAACACCGGACCCCCAATCGCTATCCGCCATTACCAAGGGCCCCGCCGCAAGGAGGATAAAGAATAATGTGAGCAGGTATCGAAACAGCCGGCGCGTTCGAGCTGATGCCACTATATCGTCAGCATGCCGCTGCGGTAGCTCATGCCCTACAGTATCGCCCTCACCCGCAAACAGCGCCACGAGCTCGCGTGAGCCCGCAACCGACGCCTTCCCGTATGCTCGGTGAAGCGTTGTTCTCACCGTCGATGGCTTCGTATCCGTCTCCTTGGCAATTTCCGCCGGCGTTTTCCCTTTGAGCAGCAGTCGAACAAACTGCTCTTCTCTAGGCGACAGGGCAGGGGAAAACACCCCCGCATCGAATGTGTCGGACGCACAGGCGATATCCGAATTGTTGTCCCGTTTCCCCCTTAGCAACATGCATACGAAGGCAGCAGCGATAACGGACCCCATCGCCAGCAATGCAATGACCACGGCATCGCTTGCGAAGTATGCCGCCTCAACAGCCGGAATAAGACCAATAGGAACTGCTACGAGCACAGAACAGGCAAACACGTCGCGCCGCCCATGGCCAAAGGCACGAGGGCGGCAAAACGGCGGGGCCACAGTCAATGCGAGATAGACCAACGGAATTAAAAGCGCAAGGCCAATTGACGCGGCCGTTACAGGGGGCATCCCCCATGGCTCGGGAACGACTCTCCATGAAACTCGACAGCAGAACAGTAGACAAGACATGACGGCTATTGTTTCTGTAAAAATCGCGTCCTGCGGATGACGAGTTTCTCTTTCGTCAGCCCGCGTCGCCCCCCGCGTCAAAGGAGAGCCCGCCGTATCCCAAATTACATATGAGAGGAGCAACGACCCAGCAAAGCACGAGGCGCATGAAACGCCGCGCAACAGCCAGATAGGCGCAAACACGAATGGAATAGAATCTCCGCGAGCATAGAAGGCCAGGTCGGCCCATTCGGGAACCGTTGCAATAGCAGCAAGGAAAATACCGATGGCACCGAGATGCCTCGGCCTTCTCATTCCCCCCTTGCATAGCGCAGCACCATGAACAAACGCCGCGAGGCATGCGCCCAGGATAACGAGCCAGGTCATTGCACCTGACGCTAGGCCGATTGAAGATGAAAACCGGTGATAAGGGGTGACCGCCATTACGACAAGCGCAATGGCGCAGGCAAATGTAGCAGAACGGCGGGAAAAGAGCATACGGCCTCCATAGCGTGTCATTATATCGCTCGAGCCGCTCGTTTATCTCTGTTCTCACACCAGCCAGCATCAATGATTCAGGCGAACTCCAATCCGCGCCAGATCACGGTCCGGCTTTTGTTCGCAGTCCCCACATCAAAGCGGGATGCGGTTTCCTTTTGGACGCCGGTTCGGAAAGCGCATCCCGTTCCAGGGCAATATTCTGGGATGCAGTTTCCGCAGCCCACCCCATTTGGAAAGCGCATCCCATAATTTGGCTGAAAACTGAAATGCGCTTTCCAAACGAGCCGAAACGGGCCGAATCGATCGGGCCACCTCGCATCCCGCTATCCTCGCCATCTGCCCGAGCGTGCTACACTAGCAGCATCTATGCCACCGCGAACGGCTCGGCCCCGCGCCCGCCGCTCGCAAACGAACTTTAAACGCACGAGGGTTGGCCATGCCGCTTTTCTCGCAACATACCGCCCGGTTCTCGCCGGACGTTCCTTTGGAGGGCACCAGCTCTCGCGAGCTGCTCAAGCGGTACCAGCCGCTCGAGACACTTGCGACCGGCGGTTTTGGCTCCATCGAGATCTGCCGCGACACGCACCTGCGCCGCCGCGTCGCCATTAAACGCATCCCCCTTATCAACGGTGCCGGCATGCCCGCTAGCGACATCATGGATGTCCTGCGCGAGGCGCACACTGCCGCCATGCTTCAACATCCCAACATCGTGCAGGTCATCGACTTTACGCACGACACAGCCTATGCCTACCTGGTTATGGAATATGTCGATGGCATGTCGCTGGCCGAGTTTTTGCACCGCGCGGACGGCCACTCACTTACCTTTGACGAGGCCGCGGCCATTGCCGATGCCCTGGGCCAGGCGCTCACCTTCGCCCACAGTAATGGCGTACTCCACCTGGACATTAAGCCCGCCAACGTGCTCATCGACCACTCGGGCAATGTAAAGCTCACCGACTTTGGCATGGCGCGGCTGTCGTCCGCCGGTGGCTTTGGCGGCTCACGCGGCGGCACCATCGGCTACATGCCGCCCGAGCAGCTCGATATCGAGACCGGCACGGTCGACGAGCGCGCCGATGTCTTTGCCCTCGCCTGTGTGATCTACGAGGGCCTGTGCGGCAGCGCTCCTTTTATGGCGGCCACGCCCGCCGACTCGCTCGGCCGCATCATCGGCGGCGCCACCTATCCCAGCGAGCTGATACCACACTTTCCCCCGGGAGCCGAGGCCGCGCTCATGAGCGCGCTCTCCCCCATGCCGCAGGACCGCCCCAACAGCATCGAGGCATTTTGCGACCAGCTCCTTGCCGGTCTGGGCAGCGTGCGCGAAGGCCGTCGCAGCCTGGAGCAAATGGTTGGCGAACTTTCGGATGACGAGCAGGAGCTCGACGATATCGAGCCGTCGCACTACGAGGACGACACCATCGAAGTCGACCCCGCACTCGGCTGGGCAGGCACGCGCTGGAGCCATGCGCGCGACTACGCCATGCACGCTATCTCGGCGCTAACGTGCGGCGCCTTTAGCTTTTTGCTGATGCAGACGGCCGGCGTCGCGGCGCTTCCCGGCCTGGTCATTGCGGCTATCGCGATCGGAGCGGCGGCCGGCCTGGCCCCCCAGATTGGCTCGGCCATCTCGGCTGTGGGCTTTTTGGTGCTCATGGCAAACGCCACCATGCAGGCACAGGGCGTCCTGTCGATGTTGCCCGTCGCGGTGATCTTTGCCGCCGCCATGTCCGGTTGGTGGATCGCCTGGGGTCGCACCGAGGCTGCCGCGAGCGCCGCGCTCACCTGTGCACTCGCGCTTGGCTGTCTGACTGGCAATACCTTCCTGGCAGCTGGGGTCGCCGCCGGCGTCGCGTCATTTTGGCTCGGCCCGGCAAGCGCCGCCGCGGCAACGGGCATGGGCGTGCTTTTTGCCCGTCTGGCGACGGTCGCGCTTTCAGCCGGAGGCGTGCTGGGGCTCGGTAACGTTGCCGCAGCGCTGGAAGACCCGCTCCTTTGGGCTGCCTTTGTGCTGGTCGCGACAACTGCTGCAGCGTCATCTGCGCTGCTCAATGCCCATGCCAAGCGTGCCGACCAGGGCTCAAACCTTGCCGCAATCGCCGCTATCGCCGTCACCGGCATCGGCTGCGCAGCGGCATCCTGTCTTGCACACCATATGGAAATTGCCAGCCTTGCAGCCGCGGTCGCCGCCAAGGCGGCGGTTGCGGGAACCCTATCCTCTATAATCGTTGGGATATGCCTATATTTGCTCGGATACCAAAGAACCTATACGGAGAGTGATCTTTCGTGAACTTCCTGAACATCTTCGAGGACCACGTGGCCGGCATCTTCGGTGCCACCCGTGCCCCGTTCTCCTTTAAGAAGCTTGCCAAGCAGGCCGCTCGCGACATGGAGGATCAGACTCTGGTGATCAACGGCGTCAACACGGCGCCGGCACTCTATACCATCCTGATCGCCGCCGACGACGATCCCATGCTCGCCCCGTTCTACCCCGAGCTTTCGCGCGAGGTCCGCGAGTTCGTGAAGGCGCAGGCCGAAAAGCGCCGCTATGTCTTTGTCGGCGAGCCCCTCGTGCGCTTTATGATCGATCCGCAGCTGCGCGCCGGCAAGTTCTCGGTCTTTGCCGAGAACGTCGATGCCCCCACGCTCGGCCGCCTGTACGAAGAAGAGCGCGCCTATCAAAACGGTCTGGGCCAAAACAACTCCGCGGCAAGCCGTGCCGCCAGCGCCCCGCGCGCCGGCCAGCAGCAGTTTGCTGCCCCGCAGCAGCAGCGCCCCGCTGCCATGCCCCAGCAGCAGCCGACGCCTCGCGCCGCCGCTCCCGACCCGCTTGCCGTGGCAGACCCCTTCGCGCCTAGCGTCCCCGACCCCGCCGCCGCACCCATCCCGGTGCCGCAGACCGTCTCGCGCGACGCGCTTGCCGGCATGGGCGGAGCCGCCGCGACCGGTGCCGCCGTGGGCCTAGGCGCCGCAGCCGGCATCGCCTCCAACATGGCGAGCACTCGCGCCCCGCAGCGCCCGCTCGCCCAGCTCGTCGACGTCGTGAGCGGCGAGAGCCATAGCATCACCTCCGCACAGGTGACCATCGGTCGCGAGCGCTCAGTTTCTGACATCGCCCTGCGCGACCCCAACGTGTCGCGCCGCCACGCCCAGCTCACCTTTACGGGCTCGGATTGGTCGATCGAGGACCTCAATTCCACCAACGGCACACTCGTCAACAACCGCCGCATTACGCGCTGCCCGCTGCGCAACGGCGATCTGCTGACGTTTGGCCTGAGCACCTTTGAATTTAGGGGATAGTCTCTTATGAACATCGATATCGTCCTTTTTGCAGGCCGCATCGTCCTGGTCGCCCTGCTCTATATCTTCCTGTTCGCCGTCATGAAGACCGGCGTGGGACTTGTGCGCGGGCAGCGTCGCGACTCGGCTATCTGGACGATCGATGTGGACAAGGGCCCGCGCGGCATCCGTGGCATCCACGTAGACATGCTCGGCCCCGTCATCGTCGGTCGCTCGCCATCTTCGGACATCTGCATCAACGAGCCGTTCGTCTCGGCCTCGCATGCGCGCTTTTCGCTGCAGGGCCCGGCGCTCATCATCGAGGACCTCAACTCGCTTAACGGCACGCTCGTCAACGGCCGCCAGCTTGTGGAGCCCGCAACGCTGCGCGAGGGCGACGAAGTCCAGATTGGTGACGTGGTCATGAAGGTGAACCGTCGATGATCGACGAGGAGAACAAGTCCGCAACCATGACCGAGGCACCGGCTGCCGCCGTAGCTGCACCGGCCCACGCCGCTCCGGCGGACTCCACACCCGTGGAGCCCGAGGACACCGTGTTCTCCCTGCCTCTTTCGCATGTTACGCATGATATTTCGGATCTCGCCGATAACGAGGGCGAAGAGGATGCCGTAGCGGCGCCCATCGGCGCACATGCTGCGGAACAGCCCACAGCGCCCGAAGCAACCCCGGCGCCGGCTCACTTTGCAGAGCCCGTCGCCGCGGCAATCAACGAGAGCGCTGCGGTGTTTGCGGCACCCGAACCCGCCGCGCCGGCGTTTCCCATAGCCCCGGCATCCGAGGTTGCGCCCGCGTCTACGCCGGCGCCCGAGGCGGGGCCATCCCCCGAGGACGGCCCTGCACCCAAGGCCCCGCAGCCTGCGCCCGCAAGCGAGTCCGATGCCGTGGCCGAGCCCGCCGCTCAGTCGCAAAGCACACCCGCGCCGTCGCACTTTGCGACGCCCGAGCCTATAGACGCCAGCCCGCAAGACGACGAGTCGACCGCCTGCGCGTCCGAAGAGCCCGGCTCCCCGGACACCGGCGATTCCGAATCAAACGCCGAGACCGACACCGTCTCTCCCGGTGACACAGCCGAGATCGACGTTGCCGCCGTTGAGGCCAAGCTCAAAGACCCCGGCTCGACCATGAGCTTTGAGCCCCTGACCGAGGAGCGCATCGAGACCGACTCGACCTATGATGCCGGCACCACCACGCAACTCATGTGGGGCGCCCGCTCTGACGTTGGCTGCGTACGCCCGCACAATGAGGATTCCTACCTGGTGCAGTCGCCGCTCTTTTGCGTATGCGACGGCATGGGTGGTCACGCCGCCGGCGAGGTAGCCTCTTCCATCGCCGTCGAGACTATTGCCAAGACGGCCCCGCAGTCCGCCGACGCAGCACGCCTGGCCGCAGCCGTCGAGGCAGCCAACGCCGCCGTAATCGAGGCCGCCTTGAACGGCCTGGGCAAGCCCGGCATGGGCTGCACAGCCACTTGCGCCTATATCGAAAACGACACGCTCGCCATCGCCCACGTGGGTGACTCTCGCGCCTACCTGCTCCACGAGGGCACGCTCATCCGCGTGACCCGCGACCACTCCTACGTGGAGGAGCTCGTGGACGCCGGCGAGATTACGGCAGACGAGGCTCGCGTCCACCCCAACCGCTCGGTCATCACCCGTGCGCTGGGCTCGGACCCCGCCATGTATGCCGACCACTTTACTCTGCATATCGAGGAAGGCGACCGCCTGATCCTGTGCTCCGACGGCCTTTCGAGCATGATTCCCGATAGCGATATCGAGAACATCGCCACGCAGTCCTCAACCGCGCAAATCTGCGTCGACAACCTAGTGGACGCGGCGCTTGCCGCCGGCGGCCACGACAACGTGACCGTAGTAGTCGTTGACCTGGTTGACGATGGCGTTATGCGCGAGGCGCAACGCGTGCGTCGCCGCAACATTACTATCGCCGCCATCCTGGCCCTCGTCTTTGTGCTGGCAGCTGGCATCTGGGCCTACACGGGTGTCACCGGCTCGTACTACCTGGGTACCTACCAGGGCAATGTCGCCGTCTGGCGCGGCCTTCCCGGCAAGCCGCTCGGACTCAAGCTCCACTGGCTCGAAAGCGAAACCAGCATCAAGCTGTCCGACCTGCCCGAAGACACGCAAAACCGCCTCAAGGCGGGCATTCCGCAAACAAGTGTCGACGATGCGCAGGACACGATATCCAAGTACCGCCACCAGATCGATGAAGAGCAGACCCGCCAGGTGATCGACGCGCAAACGATTCGCGACAACACCAATCAGGGATCGACCTCCGAATCAGATTCCGAGAAAACCGCCGAACAGTCCGCCGAGGCCGAAGCCTCCGAAAAGAACTAGAAAGGGAGTGCCGCTTATGAGTCGCCGCAACACCGAGCTGCTCTTGCTCATCGCCTCGGCGTTCCCCGTCATCCTGCTGTATGCGATGTACGTGCTCACCGCGGGCGCCGCCATCTCCTTTGAGACGCTCGCGGTGCCGATCGGCCTCTTTGCCGCCTTCGCCGCGGCACATATCGCCGTGCGCATCTTGGCGCCCGGCGCCGACCCCGCCATCCTACCCATCGTATTTATACTTTCGGGCATCGGCATCACGTTCGTGACACGCCTCGCCCCCGCTCTCGCCATCTCACAGCTCATCATCCTGTTTGTCTCGGTGGCGCTCATGGTGGGAACGCTCGCGTTGGTTAAGAACCTCGACGTAGTCATGCGCTACAAGTACACCTTTGGCATCATCGGCATCATTCTGCTGATGCTGCCGATCTTTATCGGCACCACGATCTCGGGCTCCAAGCTGTGGATTCGCATCGCGGGCTTTACCATCCAGCCCGGCGAGTTCGCCAAGGTCTTTATCGTGCTGTTCCTGGCCGGGTACCTGGCCGAGAACCGCGAGCTGCTCTCCATCTCCAACCGCAAGATCTTGGGCTTTAAGATCCCTCGCCTGCGACTGCTGCTGCCGTTGTTTGCCGTGTGGGGTGTGTGCCTGCTCGTCGTCGTCTTCGAACGCGACCTGGGTTCTGCCGTGCTGTTCTACACCATCTTCTTGCTGATGCTCTACGTTGCCACGGGGCGCTTTTCGTATGTCGTTATCGGCCTTGCGCTCTTAGCCGTCGGAGCCGTGGGCGCCTACAAGTTCCTGTCTCACGTTCAGGTGCGTTTCCAGGTTTGGGTCGATCCGTTTAAGGACGCCCAGGGCCAGGGCTACCAGATCGTCCAGTCACTCTTCTCGCTTGCCGATGGCGGTCTGGTCGGCGTTGGCATCGGCAACGGCATGGCCAACAACATCCCTGTCGTCGAGTCCGACTTTATCTTCTCGGCTATCGGCGAGGAGATGGGCCTCTTGGGCGGCGGCGCCGTGCTCATCCTGTTTATGCTCTTTGCCGTTCGCGGCCTGACCACAGCTGCCCGCGCTAAATCCGACCTCGCCGCCTTTAGCGCCACGGGCCTTACGGCCGCCATCAGCTTCCAGGCCTTCTTGATCGTGGGCGGCGTTACCCGCCTGATCCCGCTAACCGGCGTCACCCTGCCCTTTATGAGCCAGGGCGGTTCCTCGCTGCTGGCAAGCTTTATCATCGTCGCGCTCCTGCTGCGCGCCGGTGACGAAGCGACCGGACGCGAGGCCGAGCTTACCGGCACCGGCACCATGGCCGCCATCACCGATGATCAGGTCGCATCTGCCGCCGCCCCGACGGGCACGCGCTTTGCCACCTCGTCTTCCTACGGTAGCGGCAGTCATTCCGTCGGCTCGCGCATGCGCCGTCGCCTGCTCGACACGCCTGAATCCGGCGTGCTCGGCCGCGTTGCGCTCGCCAACCGTCTAACCCGTGCGGTGCTCGCCTTTACGGCGCTGTTCGCCATCCTTATCGGCAACCTCACCTATGTCCAGGTCATTAAGGCCAAGGACTATCAGGACATGCCGACCAACAACCACACCATCGCCCGCTCCAAGTACATCCAGCGCGGTTCCATCATCACGTCCGACGGCGTGACGCTGGCCGAGTCGCTGCAGCAGGAGGACGGCACCTACGTACGCTCCTACCCCAACGGCAACCTGGCAGCGCACGTGGTTGGCTACGTGAGCCAGCAGTATGGCACCACCGCCATCGAGAGCGTCATGAACGACACGCTCACCGGTTCTAAGGACTACTCCAGCTGGAACAACGCCATCGCGTCACTCGCGGGCCAGACCCAGCCGGGCAACACCGCCAAGCTCACCATCGACTCGCGCATCCAGACGGCTGCTGAGCAGGCGCTCAAGGGCTTTAAGGGCGCTGTAGTGGTCATCGACCCGCGTACCGGCGCGGTTCTCGCATGTGCCAGCTCGCCCACCTACGACAACACCAACATCGATGCCCTGCTGCAGACGGGCGGCGGCGAGGACGGCTCCATGTACAATCGCGCCATGGACGCGCTGTACACGCCGGGCTCAACGTTTAAGGTCGTTACGCTTTCCGCGGCACTCGAGACCGGTACCGCCAGCCTTACCAGCACCTACCAGGCGCCCGGCTCCATGGACATCGGCAACGCACCGGTCACCAACTATGCCAACGAGAGCTACGGCACCATCAGCCTGCAGCAGGCCTTTGCCGTGTCCTCCAACGTCGTCTTTGGCCAGGTGGCAAACGAAGTTGGCGCAAACACGCTCGTGCAGTTTGCCAACGCCTTTGGCTACGGCCAAAAGCTCGGCCAGGACCTGACCTCCGCGGCCTCCATCATGGCCGACCCGTCGCTCATGACCGAGTGGGAGACCGCCTGGGCCGGCGCCGGCCAGCCTGTCGGCATGGACCACACGCCCGGCCCGCAGACCACCGTCATGCAAAACGCCGTGATTGCCGCCGCCATCGCTAACAGTGGCGTGGTCATGGACCCGTACTTTGTAGCCCAGGTACTCGCCCCGGACGGAACTGTGGTCAAGACCACGCAGTCCCGCTCGCTGGGTCAGGCCGTCAGCTCCGCCACGGCCGACCAGGTCAAGCAGGCCATGCTCGCCGTCGTCCAGTCCGGTACCGGCACCGATGCCCAGGTCCCCGGCGTCAAGGTCGCCGGCAAGACCGGCTCGGCCGAGACCGGCGGCACCAACGTCAACTCGATGTTCGTTGGCTTTGCACCTTACGATTCACCCACGGTCGCCATCTCGGTGGCCTTGGAGGATTACGACAAACACGACGTCAAGGCGGCCAAGATTGCCGGCATCGTCCTGACCGCAGCGCTCGCCGCACAGGGAGCGTGATGCCCATGATCGAATCGGTCACCCGAGGCGCGCCGCGGCCGAAGAGTTAACGGCAACGCGCCACACGGCCCCAGCGGCCACATCGTAGGTACTACACACATCGTTGAGCGAATAGTTATGTTAGGAGCAGGAATGGAACAGAGGGTCCTCGGGGGAAGATACCTCCTCAAGGATAAGGTGGGGACAGGCGGCATGGCGACCGTCTTCCGTGCGCAGGACCAGGTCCTCGACCGCACGGTAGCCGTCAAGATCATGCTGCCGCAGTATGCTGGCGACGCAACCTTCGCCGCACGCTTTAAGCAGGAGGCCCAGGCAGCAGCCGGTCTCTCCTCCCCCTATATCGTGGGCGTCTACGATTGGGGCAAGGACGGCGACACCTATTACATCGTCATGGAGTACCTGCGCGGCACCGACCTTAAGAGCGGCATCAAGAGCCACGGCGCCCTCGACCCCAAGAAGGTCGCCCAGATCGGCTCGCAGATCAGCTCCGCGCTTTCGGTCGCCCACAAGCACGAGATCATCCACCGCGACATCAAGCCGCAGAACATCATGGTGCTGCCCGACGGCAACATCAAGGTGATGGACTTTGGCATCGCGCGCGCCAAGAACAGCCACCTCACGCAAGACAACAACGTGCTGGGAACCGCCCACTACGTCAGCCCCGAGCAGACCCGTGGTCAGGACCTCGGCCCCACCTCGGATATCTACTCGCTGGGCGTCGTGATGTACGAGTGCGCCACCGGCCGCGTTCCCTTTGACGGTGACGACGCTATCTCGGTCGCACTCAAGCAGGTCAACGAGCTGCCTATTCCGCCGAGCCAGATCAACTCCGGTGTCGACGCCGACCTTGAGCGCATCATCCTCAAGTGCATGGAGAAGGACCCGGCAAACCGCTTCCAGACCGCCGACGAGCTGCGTCAGGTGCTCAACAGCTACCTGTCGGGCCGTGCCGTCAACATCTCGGAGCCCACGCGCATCATCGGTGCCCCCGGTGAGCTGGGCGCCACCAAGACTCGCGAGCTTTCCGATCAGACGCGCACCATGGTGCGTCCCGTCTCGGGCGTGAGCGGCCAGAATACCGCCCGTAGCTCGGTTTCGGGCTCCACCGGCTCCTACGAGGTCGAAAAGCCCAAATCCAACAAAAACAAGATCATCGCCGCCGTGGTGGCAGCCGTTGCCGTCATCGGTATCGTGGTGGCCTTTGCCACAGGACTCTTTGGCGGCGAGCAGGTCACCGTGCCCGATGTGCTAGGCAAGGACCAGCAGACTGCCGTCGAGCAGATCAAGGAAGCCGGCCTCGAGGTCGGCACCATCGACCAAAGCTACAACGACGATGTCGACGAGGGCAAGGTCGCCGAGCAGACGCCCAACGGCAACACCAAGAAGGCCAAGGGCACCAAGGTGAACCTGGTAATCTCCAAGGGCCCCAAGCCCTCCGAGAAGGTCGAGGTTCCCCGGCTGGTCGGCCTGACCAAGGACCAGGCAGAAGCCGCGCTGGCAAGCGTTGGCCTGAAGGGCAACGCCTCCGAGGAGGCCAACGAGGCCGATGAGGGCCAGGTCTTTGAGCAGGGCACCGAAGCCGGTAAGGAAGTCGAGAAGGGCACGACCATCTCGTACAAGGTCTCGAGCGGCCCGGATACCACGTCCGTCCCCGACCTGACCGACATGACCGAGGCCCAGGCGCGCAACGCCCTCGATATGGCAGGCTTTGGCGTCGACGTCAGCTACCAGGAGAACGACTCCGTCACCGAGGGCACCGTCATTAGCTGGAACCCCAGTGGCAAGCAGAAGCCCGGCGCCACGATCACTGTCGTCATTGCCAAGAAGTCCGGCAAGGCCTCCGTCCCGGGCAACCTATACGGCAAGAGCATTTCCGCCGCCGTTACCGCGCTCAACAACGCCGGTTTCTATAACATTGGCTTCTGTGACCAGAACGGCAATCCCGTGAGCGGTAACGAGGATGCCACCGTTACGGGCGTCTCCCCCACCGGCAAGCAGTCCACCGACAGCACGATTACGCTGACGGTTTCGATTTCTGGCTCGGGTTCGGGCTCTGGCTCGGGCACGAGCACGGGCGACGATTCCGGTACGACCAACTAGTCGCAACCCAACCGCTCATTACGGCTCTCGCCGCAAACATATTCGCTCACAGGCGCCCGCTTGCTCCCCCAGCAAGCGGGCGCTTCGTTTTTGACATGACATGAACCAGAAGAGCCCGGTACCGTGACGGTGTACCGGGCTCGATCAATCTCTGGTGTCCCCGGGCTGATTCGAAAACTCCCCCCCCGCGGGGAAATTGGTGACGCGGGTGTCGACGGTCCTAATCCGTCGGCAGCTCCCACAAATCAGAACCACCCTTAAAAAGGGTGGTTTGCTCTTAGGGTATAACCCACGGGC
>CALJCO010000075.1 GCA_938023905.1 uncultured Collinsella sp.
TATGACGTTCTGATTCGTAGTCAGACCCTCTATCCAGCTGAGGTAACGCCGCAACGCACGGATTATTATGCACGCGAGCCCCCGATGGGTCAAGCGACAATTAGAAAAAATTTTACGGAGTGATAATTAAGTTGTTCGTGCCTCGACCGAGGTTCGAATCCATGCGGTGTTGCCATAAAAGAAAAGCCCCCGTTGCCGGAGGCTTTCAATTTCAATTGGTGCGGCGTATAGGATTCGAACCTATGACGTTCTGATTCGTAGTCAGACCCTCTATCCAGCTGAGGTAACGCCGCAGCGCAAAACATATAAAACCACTTTAGCTTATTGGAGTCAAGCACAATCTCAAACTTTTTTGTGGAACGCAGTTTTGTCATGCTGCTCCGCATATACCGTCGTTCCCCGTACGATCGATTGGCTTTTCGATCACGTCAAACTTAGCATCAAGTTCCCTGAGGAGCGATCTCACCCGCTGGGCACAATCATAATCGGCAAACGAGATACTCAACATGCGAGCAACCTGGTTAGATGTCCGGACCCCATAGAAATGCTCCAGGGCCACAAGCCCCTCGTGCGCCACAAACGTCTCAACCACATGCGGCGACTCCTCGTAGCACCATTGGGTCAACGGACCCTCGCTCGTCTGTCGAACCACCAGGCCACCCATGCCAGACGGCTCACACGTCACAAGCAGGTACTCCCCGCCCTCGTCGCTCTCAAACAAAACCACCCGATCATCAAACAGCTCCATCGCGTCCCCTTTCTCTCGCTCTTATTTAGCAAAAGCATAGCAGGTAGATGGCTGTATACAGAACAGTTGTTCGTGTGTTTTCTATTGAGCTGTCCGCACAGCATGGTATGGCCGCACACAAAAAGGGCACCCCAAAAAGGAGTGCCCTAGCAAATCGCTTATGCAGCCAATCTACGCGACCGGCTCGATCTTCTCGAGGCCGCCCATGTAGGGACGCAGAACCTCGGGGATCGTGATGGTGCCGTCAGCGTTCTGGTAGTTCTCCAGAATGGCTGCCATGGTACGGCCAGCCGGCAGACCGGAACCGTTGAGGGTGTGCAGATAGCGCGAACCCTTGAAGTTCTCGGGGTCGCGATACTTGATGTTGGCGCGACGGGCCTGGAAGTCACCGCAGTTGGAGCAGGAGCTGATCTCCTTGTAGGCGTTGTAGCTCGGCAGCCAGACCTCGACGTCGTAGGTCTGACGGGCAGAGAAGCCCAGGTCGCCGGTGCACAGGCTAATCACGCGATACGGAAGACCCAGCTGCTGCAGCAGGAACTCGGCCTCGGCGGTCATGCTCTCGAGCTCCTTGTCGGACTCCTCCGGCTTGGCAAACTTGACCATCTCGACCTTGTCGAACTCGTGCTGGCGAATGATGCCGCGGGTATCGCGACCAGCGGAGCCGGCCTCCTCGCGGAAGCAGGGGGTGAAGGCGGTGTAGCGGCGCGGCAGGGTATCGGCGTCGAGGACCTCACCGGCGTGCAGGTTGGTGAGCACGACCTCGGCGGTGGGGATCAGGAAGTTGTCGCCCGAGACGTGATAGGCGTCGTCCTCGAACTTGGGCAGCTGGCCCGTGCCGAACATGGTCTGACGCTTGACGACGATGGGCGGCCACCACTCCTTAAAACCACGGCTGGTGTGCGTATCGAGGAAGAAGTTGATGAGGGCGCGCTCAAGACGGGCGCCGGCGCCACCGAGAACGGTGAAGCGGCTGCCGGAGAGCTTGTTGCCGCGCTCGAAGTCAAGGATATCGAGGTCGGTGCCCAGATCCCAGTGCGGCTTAAAGTCGAAGTCGAACTCGCGCGGGGTGCCCCAACGACGGCGTTCGATGTTCTCGTCCTCGTCCTTGCCGTACGGCGTGGCCTCGCAAGGAATGTTGGGCAGGTGAGCCATGAAGTCGTACTGCTCCTGCTCGAGGGCGGTGCGGCGCTCGGCCAGACCGTCAATTTTCTCGTTGACGGCGCGCACGGCCTCTTTGGCGGCCTCAGCCTCGTCCTTCTTGCCCTCCTTCATCAGGGCGCCGATCTTCTTGGACTCGGCATTGCGCGTGGCTTGAAGTTCCTCGACCTCGGTGATGACGGCACGACGCTCGTCGTCGAGCTCAAAGAACTTCTCGCGATCCCAAGACGTCTGGCGGTTAGCCATGGCGACATCGATGGCATCGGGGTTCTCGCGAACAAACTTGATATCAAGCATTAGATCCTCCGGCGATATACATTCCATTTAGGTTGCAACCTTGTACATGTATGGGCAAGTATATACTTATGAGCGTTTACGACCCAACTCAACTACGCAAGAAGGCACCCAATGGACGCAGTTTTTTCCTTTTTGTTTGGCACCCGCACCGGTTTTGCCATCCTTTTCGCCGGCGGCATCCTGCTGTTTGCGATTATTGCCTTTGTAATGGAGAAGCGCACCCATAAGATGTATGTCGACCGCGGCCCCAAGTCCGAGGACGAAGAAGACAGCTTCTGGGACTAACCTGCCAAAAAGGGACAGGTTTATTTTGGTCGGTTTTATCTGGGCAAACGCAAGTGCCCCGCAACTGGAATTGAGCCAGTTGCGGGGCACTTTTCGCTAAAAGGACAAAACCGCAGGAAATACCTGCCAACATAAACCTGTCCCGTTTTTGGTCGGTTTTACTGGAGGGTTGCGTCGATTGCCTTGACCAGGGCGCTGCGCATGCCGGCGTCCTCGAGCGCAACGACGCCCTTGATGGTGGCACCACCGGGCGAGCATACGGCATCCTTCATCGCCGCAGGATGCTGGCCAGTTGCAAGCTGCAGCTTTGCCGTACCCAGCACCATCTGGCTCACAATGCGATAAGCATCCGCACGCGGGATACCGTGCTTGACCGCCGCATCGCCCAGGGCCTCGATTGCCATGGCGACAAACGCCGGAGCGCAACCACCCACCGTGCCGCCCACAAACAGCAGGCTTGTGTCGAGCTCGACGACAGCGCCAAGCTTACCGAGCAGGTCGAGCACCACAGCACGCTGCTCGTCGTTAAGCGTCGAAGCCTTCTCGCAGGCGATGACGCCCTCGCCCACCGAAACCGGCGTGTTGGGCACCGTCGAGATATGCGCGACGCCCGGCAGGACCTGCTCCCACTTGGCACTGTCCCAGGTCCAGGCAACCGACAGAACGACCTTTTTGGCAAAAGCATCCTTGAGCGGGGCGAATACCTTCTCGATCATGTACGGTTTGACCGCAGCGACCACGATATCGGATGCGGCGACAACCTCGGCGGCATCGTGGCAGGCGACCATGCCGCGCGCCTCGCAGCGCTCAACCAGTGCGTCGTAGCGACCCGCGCAGGCGCACATGTCGCTCGCAGCTACACCGGCAGCGATCCAGCCATCGGCCATAGCGCTCGCCATATTGCCAAAACCGACAAATCCAATCTTCATATCGCATAGTCCTTTCAGACACATTCCTCAAAACGAAAGGTATTGTCCCACGCCATTGTTTCGTATTGCCGACCTATTTGTGATACGGCTCGCCACGACTGATCTTACAGGCACGGTAAATCTGCTCTAGCAGCACCACACGCGCCAGGTTATGCGGCAAGGTAATGCGTCCAAAGCTGAGCATCTCGTCGGCTCGTGCGCGCACGTCATCGCTCACGCCGTCCGAACCGCCGATTACAAAGGCAATGTCGCTGCCGCCTCGCAGCATAAGATCGTCGAGCCTCGCCGAAAACTCCTCGCTCGAGCGCTCCTTGCCCTCGATAGCCAGCAGGATCACATGCGCTCGAGATGGCAAGGCGGCAAGAATCGCCGCCCCCTCCTTGTCGCGCGCGGCATCCACGCCGCCCGCCTTAGCCGGGTCGATATCGGCCACCTCGCGGATATCCACCTTGGCATAGGCACCTAGGCGCTTGGTGTACTCAGCGCACGCGTCCTTCCAAAAGCGCTCCTTGAGCTTACCGACGCAAACGACGGTGTATTTCACGCGCGTCTACTCCTTCGAATCGTTTTGAACTTTGCCGGCGGCCAGCATCTGCTCGAACATCGAGGCCGACTGCGAAAAGTCGCTCGGCAGCACGACCGTCGAGGTTTTACCCGTGCGAGCGAACTCCGTCATCATCTCGGACCACTGCGTAAACATGAACAGTTGGTTGGCCTCGTCATTGCCGACACCCGTCTCCTGGATGATCTCGAGCGAATCTTTGATACCCAGCGCGATGGCCTTGCGCTGGTTGGCGATGCCCTCGCCCGCCTTTTCCATAGCCTCGGCCTCGGCGGTCGCCTCGGTGACGCGCTTGATGCGGTCGGCCTCGGCGAGCTCCTGCGCGGCAGCGCGCTTGCGCTGGGCAGCGTTGATGTCGTTCATGGAGTTCTCAACCTCGGTCGGCAGTGCGATTTTGGTGATGAGCGTCGACACGAGGGTGAAGCCGTAGGCGGCCATCTGCTCGGAAACGGTAGCGTTGACATCCTTGGCGATGTCATCCTTCTTGGCAAAGACCTCATCGAGTGTGTAGACGGGGATGGAGGAGCGCAGGGCGTCGGTGATGAAGTCGCGCATCTGGTCGACGGGCTCCTGCAGCATGTAGTAGCTCTTGTAGATGCCCGAATCTGCCGGGCCGGCGCCCATGTCGTAGCTCACGTGGTACTGAGCGGAGACCTCAAGACCGATGGTCACGTTGTCCTGGGTCTTAACGTCGATGCCAAAACCGTTTTTCATGGTGCGCAGGCTCACCGTGGCGGCCTTGCGGTCGATCACGGGCACCTTCACGTGGAAGCCCGCGTTGACGATACGGTTGAACTTACCCAAGCGCTCGATGATTACGGCGTGCTGCTGCTCAACGACATAACAGGCGTTGGGGAGCAGCAGCAACAGGATGATGATGGGAATCAAAAGGCTGGTAAGGGCGGCGATGATACCGGAAAACAGCATGGTCTCTCCTCTGATAGGCACACGTTGGTACTAGGATACCCGTCCAAGGAGATCGTGCATAACAAAAAGAGCTCCCATTGCTGGGAGCTCTTTCAATCCATGGTGCGGGCGAAAGGACGTCCGCCTATCCGCTGCGCGGATCCGCACCGGCTTCGCCCGCCTGCCGGCGGACTCGCCAGCTCGCTAAAAACGCTCCGCGTTTTCTTGACGCTCGCTCCTTCACAGGTTCAAGTCCCTGCGATGGGCCCGTAACAAAAAAGCTCCCATTGCTGGGAGCTCTTTCAATCAATGGTGCGGGCGAAAGGACTTGAACCTTCATGGGGTTGCCCCCATACGGACCTGAACCGTACGCGTCTGCCAATTCCGCCACGCCCGCGTGCAGGAATTAGAATAACGGAGCGCCATCGCGAACGCAAGAACTATTTTTGAAAAAGTTTGCAGGCATTTTCCCAAGCGGCTTGCGCGATTGTTTCGGCATCCTCACCAGTGCGATCGACACGGTCGTTAACCAGCGCGTTTGCCGTAATGGAGATCATTGCGGGCTCGCATTCAAGACCGCGGATGGGCTCCGGAGCCATATACGGGCAATCCGTCTCGAACAAAATTCGATCGAGTGGGGTTGCCGCAAATGCCTCGCGCACGTCGTCGTTGCGCTTAAAGGTAGCCGCACCACCATAGGCGATATAGCAGCCCAGCTCCACAAAGCGCTCCATCGTGGCGCGGTCCTCGCCAAAGCAGTGCAGCACACAACCGGCCTGGGGCACGCCCACCTCACGAAGCACGTTGTACGCATCCATATGCGAGGTGCGCTCCCCATCCGAGTCCTCGTGCCGCAGGTGCAACTCCACCGGCACGTTACGGCACACGGCAAGCTCGAGCTGGCGCGCCATGCAGTCAATCTGCACGTTATGAGGTGCCGGCGCGATATCGTCATCATAGTCCATGTGGTAGTCCAGGCCGATTTCGCCAATACCGGCGCATAAGGGGTCATCGAGTGCGGCAACGACCTGTGCGTGAACGTCGTCGGTATAGTCCGGCGCGCCATACGGATGCACGCCGGCAAGATACTTGATCTGCGGGATATCCTGCATCGGCAGAATCTCGCGCGTCAGCCAGTCGCTATAGTCCGTCACGCTGCGCTTATCGGCAATGGGATCGAAGACCGTCACCAACAGGTCGATGCCCGCGGCTTTGGCGCGCACGAGTGTCTCGGGCACTTCTTTGCCCCAAAACGAAAGCAGATGCGCATGCGTGTCAGCAAGCGGTGCCAAGGGCACGGGACAAGCAACCGTCTTCTTTTTCTTGGTAAACGTCACGCGTTCGGCATTAGGCATCATGGATTAGCTCCCGAGCCAGGCACACAAAGTCGGCGACGCCGAGCGTCTCGGCGCGCGTGGTGGGTGCGATACCGCAAGCCTCAAAGGCGGCATCGAGCACGTCCTTGGCAAAGCCGTTGGCGCTCATGGAATTGCGGATGGTCTTGCGACGCTGAGCAAATGCAGCATCAATCACGCGGGCTACAAATTCGCGATCGAGTCCTTCGGGCACCACACCGTCAACACGGTCGATACGCACGACGGCCGAGTCCACGTGTGGCGCCGGCATAAAGCAACGCGGCGGCACCTCAAAGCGACCCGTTACCTGCGCATACAGGCCAAGCTTTGCCGTATAGCCGCCATAGGTCTTGTTGCCCGGCACTGCGGCAATGCGATCGGCAACCTCCTTTTGCACCATGACGACGGCGCGCTTGAGCGCCGGCATCGTCTGGAAAAATTGCAAAATGATCGTCGCCGCCACGTTATAGGGCAAGTTCGCGACAAATACCGTCGGCTCACCGCCCGCAGCCTGCTCAATCTGCTCCGGGCCCACCTTAAGCGCGTCGCCCATGATAAAGCGGAAGTTGGCATAGTCGGCGGCGTGGGCATCGAGCACCGGCTCAAGCTCGGAATCGGCCTCAATGGACGTAACGCACGCCGCTTCCTGCAGCAACGCAAGTGTCAACGTACCGCAACCTGGACCCACCTCGAGTACGCGCTCGTCACCTGCAAGCTCGGCAAGCTCGCAGATACGTTCGATCACATGATTGTCGATTAGAAAGTTCTGGCCCAGGCGATGCTTGGTCGCAAGGCCAAACTCCTCCAGCAGCTCCCTGGTGGCCGTGGGGTTTGCCAAAGGCGAAGTTGTCATGGTTGCCTCCTTAGCATGATGGCGGCGTCTTGAAACAAAAGGGCATGGACCGTGGCGGCCATGCCCTTACAGCTAAACAGCAAATTGCCGATATGGCGCTCGCGCGGTCTCTACGCCAGACGCGGGAACAGCGGATCGCCCTTCTCGACGGGCTGACCGCCGGCAAGCAGGCCCCAAGTGCAAATGCCCTTGAGGTCGTCGCTCGCGGCCTCGCCCTCACAGGACAGGCGGCGCAGGGCCTCGGCAGAGGTCTGAGGCATGAGCGGCATCAGCAGGTGGGCGGCGATGCGGATGGCCTCGAGCAGGTTGTAAATCACAAATGCCAGCTCGTCAGCCTTGGCCTCGTCCTTGGCAAGCGCCCAGGGCTCGGAGTCCTCGATGTAGTGGTTGGCGGCATGGATGAGCTCCATGACCTCATCCTTGGCTCCGCCGTAATCGAGCATGTCCATCTTGGCCATGTAGCGCTCGACCAAACCGTCGGCAATCTTTGCCAGCGGGTTATCGAACGCGTCGGCAGACGCCGGTTTAGCCGGGGCGCAGCCGTCAAAGTACTTTGCGCTCATGTTGAGCGAGCGCGAAATGAGGTTGCCCCAGCTGTTGGCCAGATCGGCGTTGTAGACCTGCTCCATGCGATCGAAGCTGATGGCGCCGTCGGTGCCGGGGACCACGTCGGTCATAAAGTAATAGCGATAGCCCTCGACGCCCAGCATGTCGATAACGTCCTGCGGAGCGATGGCGTTACCGCGGCTCTTGGACATCTTCTCGGCCTTGCCTGTCTCGGCATTGCGCACGGTCAGGAAGCCGTGGGCAAAGACGTGCTCGGGCAGGGCCTCGCCGATGGCCATGAGCATGGCGGGCCAAATGACGCAGTGGAAGCGGATGATGTCCTTACCCACGATGTGGAACTGCGCGGGCCAGCGATAGGCCAGCTCGGCACGCGCCTCGTCGGTGTCGACACCGTAGCCGACGGCCGTCATATAGTTGAGCAGCGCATCGAACCACACGTAGGTCACGTGACCCTCGTCAAACGGGACCTGAATGCCCCAGTCAAAGCTCGTGCGGCTCACGGAAAGGTCGTTAAGGCCGCCCTCGACAAAGCTACGTACCTCGTTCATGCGGAACGCAGGCTCGACAAAGTCGGGGTGCTCGTCATAGAGCTTGAGAAGCTTGTCCTGGAAGGCGGAAAGCTTAAAGAAGTAGGACTCCTCCTGCACGCGCTCAAGCGGACGGTGGCAGTCGGGGCACAGGTGCTGGCCAACGCTGCCGTACTCCTCGTCGCCCTTCTGGACCTGCGTATCGGTGAAGTAGGTCTCGTCAGGCACGCAATACCAACCGTCGTAGCTGCCCTTATACAGATAGCCGGACTCCTTCATGCGCTCCCACAGGTACTGCACGGCATGATGCTGGCGCGGCTCGGTGGTGCGGATGAAGTCGTCGTTGGAGATCTCGAGCTTGCTCCAAAGCTCCTTGAAGTGCGGAGCCTGGCTGTCGGTCCACTCCTGCGGCGTCATGCCATGCTTGGCTGCGGCCTCGGCGACCTTCTCGCCGTGCTCGTCCATGCCGGTCAGGAACTTGACGTTATAGCCGGCGGAACGGCGATAGCGAGCCTGAACGTCGGCGATGATGGTGGAATAAGCCGTGCCCAGGTGCGGATCGGCGTTGACGTAGTAGATGGGCGTCGTGATAAAGAACGAAGGCTTGCTTTGATCCATGGGGTTTGTCCTCCAGAAAAACGTTGCATACAGAGGATGATTCTAGCGCAAGGGCTGGATATCCTCCATCTATTGCATATCGAGCACTATGGCATAGACATCGCGCTTGCGGCGCGAATACTTCTGAGACAGGCGCTTGGCCACCGCAGACGCGGGCTCCCCCTCCTCGAGCGCGGCGCGGATATCCTCGCGCAGGGCCTCGTCGGGATCCGCTGCCGCGGCGCCAACCGGCACGATACCGGCCTCCTCATCCTCGCTCGGCGGCGCGATGACCAGCGCAATCTCGCCCCTTACCTCGCCGCGAGCACGCAGCTCCTCGGCAAGCTGGTCAGCGGGCCCGCGCAAGACCTCCTCGTGCAGCTTGGTGAGCTCGCGGCAGACGGCAACCTCACGCTGGGGAAAGACCTCCGCCACGGCCTCGAGCGTCGCCACGATGCGATGTGGAGACTCGTAGAAGATGAGTGCGCCGGGCACCACGGCAAGGCGCTGCAAACGGCGCACACGGTCGCCGTGCTTTCGGCCCAAAAAGCCCTCGAAGAAAAAATGCTCGCAGGGAATGCCGGACGAAACAAGCGCCGTGACGCAAGCAGAGGGCCCAGGAATAACTTCGACGGGCACATCGGCCTCACGCGCCGCCTCGATCAGCGCCTGGCCGGGATCGGACACGCTCGGCATGCCGGCGTCCGAGGCAAAGGCGAGGGTCTCCCCCGCCAGCAGACGGTCGACCAGGCCGGCAGCGCGGCTAGCGATCACATTCTCGTCGCAACGGACAAGCGGCTTGGAAATGCCCAGGTGCATCAGCAGCTTTGACGTCACACGCGTGTCTTCGCAGCAGATGACATCGGCAGCGGCAAAGGCCTCGCCAACGCGCGGGGACAGGTCACCCAGGTTGCCGATGGGCGTGCCGACCACATAGAGTTTGCCCGTATGGGCGCTGTTTTGCGTCATATCAACCTATTCAATCATGCCGCGCTCGAGCGTACCGAGCGCCGCGCGGGCGTCCCATGCTGCAATGCGCTTCTCGGTCTTCCACGTTTGGAAGAACCAACCGGCAGCCGGCGCAAACGAAGCCAGCTGGTTGGCGATAAACACGCGCTCGTAGGCATTGCGGCCCTCGGGCGTAACCGACGAGTTGGCAAAGATCGCCGCGCCCGACCATTCGCCCACCAGCACGGGGAACCCAGTCGAAATCGCTTCTTTAAGCTCGCGCTTGTTACGCGAAATCGCCGTCGTCAGCCCGCGAGGGCTCGTGATGTCGAGCGCATACTCGTCGCGGTAATGGTACAGGTGAAGGTCCATGTAGACGTTCTTGTACTTGGCGCCGCGCATAAAATGCTTCCACTCGCTGGGATGCCCCGACGACGAGAAGACGACGATCTTATCCTCGGGCATATACGAACGGACGAGCTCGTAGGCATCGCGATAGAAATTGCGCAGGTAGTGAGCAGGAATGCCATCCGTCATGGTGAAGAGGCTCTTGCGAACGCTCATCTGCGGCGTGTCCAGCAGCTCAATGCCCAGCAGGCTCTCGGCCTCGCCATAGCGATCGGCCAAGCGCTCGAGCACGTCGAGTGCGACATGACGGCCGTTGGTGGACGAATGCCACTCGGCAACAGCCTCCGGCGTGGTGGGCGAATCGTTGGAATCGCCCTGGCCACCGGGCACGGTTGCCAGATCGAGCAGCACGCGGATGTCGTACTTGGTAGCCCACTCAATTGCGCGGTCGATGTAATCGACAACCGATATGTAGGAGGCATCGGACTCCTGTGAGCCAAAGGCATACCAGGGCACCGGCAGACGCACGGCATTGAGACCGATCTGCGCCATGCGGCGAAAATCGTCCTCGCTCACAAACGTCTCGTAATGGCGGCGCATGCGCTCGTTATAGGCGGCGGTACCCATGGCCTCCTGTAGCTCAGCCGCGTTGGATGCACCGGTCGCCGCGTACAGCGACGGGGTCACCCAAGGCTCGGGAATAAACCAGCCAGAGAGATTAACGCCGAGTATCCTCTCCATCACTGCCCCCTTCGGATCATGCAGGTCGAACCCGCATCGTATTGCGTAGGATAAGTATCGTTTTGAGTATACCCGCGTGTGCGGACAGGCGACCGAACGGTCTGCAAAGTGACGCGAAAGTGGGAGGAATGTCTGGGAGCAGACGGACTCGGAATGGTGCGACGAGGTGTGTACGCGCGCCGGAGGCAGGCACCGGAAAGTGTGTCCCGTTCTGAGCCCTTATTCTGGGACGCAGTTTCCGCAGAACCCTACATAAAAGAAAAGGACCCCTTTGCAGAGGTCCTAGTCAATTCAAGGTGGCGGGGAAGGGAATCGAACCCCTGACACGAGGATTTTCAGTCCTCTGCTCTACCAACTGAGCTACCCAGCCATTTGAGGTGTGCCTTGTTTCAAGGCTTGATTAGTATAACCAAGGACGCGTTCCGGTCAACCGAGAATTTCAAAAAAGTTTTTGAGCACAGCCTCGGTTCTTTAAATCGGCACGTCAGAGGCATCAGCCGGCAGCAAGAAGTTTTTCGCTCAGAGCCGCACGGGCAAACTCACTTGGCGTCATCCCCTCGGCAGCCGCCCGTCGACGAATGGCCTCCTTCATTCCCAGAGGAATCTTGACCGACAGCGTTGCCGTCCCCTCACCTGAGAGTGGGGGCCGTCCATGCACGATCCCACCAACGGTGTGTTCGCCATCCGGAAACTCTCCGCGCTCGTACGACTCGCACCACGCGTCAATCATTTCATCCGTTACAACCTGACCATTAGCGGCCGTATACGTCTTGCCCATCATCGACCCCTTTGCCGAGCCCGTTCAATCTCCTGCCAAAATTTCTTCTGGACTGGAGACAAGGCATGAATGATAAGCCCCCACGGACAAGCTCGACCGCGACAAGCTCCACGCTTCGTCCGTCTGGGAGTCATCCAATCGCAAGCCATCTCGGCGGCTCGTCCTTCGGCTCGCGACGAATGCACTCAGTAACCGCAAGCCAAGCGCTAAGCACCTGCTTTTCCGTCAGGTGCTTTTTAGCGTTGGGATGGATCTCAACATCCATGCATCTTCTCCTCCATCTTACCCAATTTCGTATGACGAAAGTCCGCTGTCGCCAATTCTTAAGCCGGCACGCGTTGGAGAGCAGGGGTCGAAACAATGATTGAAGGACGCTCTAGTACGGCCCAGGCGCCGGGGCAGGAGCACATACGCCAGGGACGTACGTTTTCGTAGCATACGAGGACATAGCCACGTGCATCGATAAAGGCGATATCGATGGGATAGGCCATAAAACACGTATGGACCGAAGAGCAGCGTGGAAATGCCATGACGAGCGGCAGACCGTTGGCGGCAACCGGACACCGTCCCAGCATGCCGCGCAGGCGCACGGCAAACGACTCCGCCACCGCAAACTCGGCCGGCGTCCAGCCCAGCCTATTGAGTGCCCGCGCGTAGGCGATGTAGGACGAGACCGCGGTCACATGACCACCCCCGGACGCCATGGATCGACCGTCACCGCGCGCTCGTGCGACAACGTTGTCGGCGCCCCCAGCGGAACGCCAGCGATGCTGAGAGAAGTCGGCCACGGCTCATAGTGCATGGTGCAGGTGTAGGTCCTAAACGTACCGGATAGGGAGAGCAGGCCACCATCCGATGCCTCCGCGCCTTGCTCGCTCGACACTTCGATCTGCAAGTCATAGCCTTCCATGGCATTCAGAATTTGAGTCCGGACCGTCGCCGAGGCATCGACAGAGCTTTCGTCGCCCTCCCCGCTCGGCGCCACGGCGTGCGCCAACACGATGTCGGGCACCACGCGGTCGAAGCGCGCGACAGCGCTGGCATAGATCATGACGTTGTATACGATGAGTGCCAGCACCAGCAAAACGGGCGTAACCACTGCTATCTCCACCGTCGCTTGGGCGCGCTCCTCGCGCAGACGCATGCGGATACTCATTACGACCCACCGCCCAGAGCGCCAACCAGCGTGGCGACATCGACGGTGAGCGGGATGGAGCCGCCGCCGGGCAGAGGAATCTCCGCAAGCGTGAACACCGTACCGCTGATGGTGCGTTCGACTTGATATTCCAACGCCTCGCAAAGCGCCTTGGGATCGGTCACGCCCAACGGAATACTTCGCAGTTTGTCTTGCGCTTGAGAGAGACCAGCAATGTCAGACCCCGGGCTCTTAATGACGTTGGCGGAATCAGTCAGCACCGGCTTTCGCAGGCGCAAGTCGCACGGTTCCAAACCCAGCGCCGCCACGGACGCCGAAACGGTATCGCCGAGCCACGATGCGATGGAGCCCAACGCGCCGCTGCCCCCTCCTAGGCCTTTAATCATCTCGTCCATAAGTTCGTCGGCCGAACCTTGGATGTCTCCGTATCCCACAAGCAGCCGTCCCCAGACATCCATGACGCCATCGAGTACGCCGGCAACGCCACCCGAGCGTTCCTTCAATGTCGAGAAAAATCGCGAAAGCACGTTGTTTTGCGCCGTCGCCTCATCGGGCGCCAGCACCGCGGCAGAGATGGCACCGCGATCGCCAAGCCTGACTGCCGTGTTAAACGAAGAGTTGAGCTCATCGGGGCTCGAGATGGCACCCGAAACCGCAAAGGCAACCACGCCGTTGCGACCGGGCGGAGCGATACGCGGACGCTCGCCCGAAAGCGCTTTAATGGCCTGGTCAAACGCATTGCTCGCACGGTCGGCCTCATCCTCGGTCTGACGCATGAGCTCAAGCTCTTTGTTCCGACATTTGACGTATTCCTCCAAGGCCTTTTTGAACTCGTCGAAGTGATATTCGAAGCCGTTTTCGATAGAGGTTGAAGGCGCCGCAACAGCACCAAGCGACAAAACGCCAAAATGGCATTTGCTGCATTTATCCTGTCCATCGTAATCGGCAACCGAAGCAAATCCGCTCGGCGTCCCTTTCTTATAGTTAGGGCAGGTCGTCCCGTAATGCAGATACGCCTTGTCATCGTTCACGCTAGTCGGCCACACCGCATCGGTATAGAGTTCCGTCGCCCGAACCTCATCAGAGTTGCGCGGCAGCAGCGGAATATAGGAGGAAACCCTGTCTCCGTTCTCGGTTATATGCGCCCGATCGACCTCCGCGCTCGCATAGGTATAAAACGCCTTACGCGCCGCAGACTCTGCCTTCATCTCGACACTCGAGCCGTGGGGCTTCTCATTTGTCAGACGCCAATGGTAGTAGTCCTTCGCGCGATCAAGGGCAACTTGGGGCTCCCACGTAACGCTCGATGAGTAATGCGGATTTTGAACACCGGAGAGATCCGTTAGGCTTTTCGCACGCTCCCACATGCAAGAACAGCTGCCGACCGAGCCCTTGTCAGACCCACCACAATCCGCCAGCCAAGCACGCTCTTTAGCCTTCGCCGTGTCCTCAGAAGCCTTCCGCAGCTCCTCGGCCGCACACTCTAAATCATCTGATGTGTCTTTAATGGCATCGGTCGAGATCTCGGACCCCTCGAGCGCAGCGAAGTCAGACTCGGATGTCCTGGGCACGGCAAGCGCCGTACCGGTATAGGTCACACTATCGGTATCCTGCGCCGACACCGCCTGCGTGGCACGCGCGGCGATCAGATACGGCAGAGCCGTCTCGATTTTCTGTAAGCCTTCCGATGCGCTTTTGGCAAACTTGTTGCGCGTTTTAATGATCTCAATCCCGGTGTCGACCATATTGCCGGCAACCGGCTCGGCACCCGGGATGAGGATGGCGACCAGGCCCGTCCCGATCGTGGCAAACCCCGCCAGCCCCAGACTCAAGATGCTCGCATCAACCACCGTGGCAGCCGTGTGATAGGACGACACTACGTTGGCACCCGCCAGCGCGCCACTATCAGCCGCCACCTGAGTATCCCCGGCACGCGACATGCTCCATATCGCCGCGGTCGACGAAAACAACAATGTGAGCACCACTAGGATGACCACGGCAGAAGAAAGCGTGGTATAGGCGCCGTCTTCGATAAACAGATCGACACCGGCTCGACCCATAAAGCCGCCTCGTTTGCGGAGAGCGCCTGGTCGACGGCGGGCCGCAAACCCTTGCGTCACCCGCAACAGGCAGCGCCTAATCCCATGCAGCAATCCACGAATCATAATCTCCCTCCAGCCATTCGGGACGCGATTGATACGAGACATCGACCTTGAGCTCAACGTAGCCGCCCTCGGCGGCACCACCCATAGCCTGCGCAAACGCACCGATCACGGGCAACGGCTTGACCTCGCCGGAAACGGACACGGACGAGACGCCACCCGCACCGGCCCGGCCAAGCTCGATATCCCACGACAGCGGCCCGCCGGCATGAAAGATCGAAACGTTGGGCACTGCGGCAAGTCGGCGGCGGGTGAACTCCTTAAGATCGTCGTCCTCCGCCGTCGTCGTGGTCATGAGCCGCGCGGTCTCGGCGGCGGCAGACTCCATGACCGCGCGCGTATAGAGCAGGCACACCGGCTGCAGTGCGAGAAGGATGAGCGTCAGAAACGTCGGCAGCAAAAAAGCGGCCTCGACCGTAGACTGCGCCCGGTCCTCGCACGCGATATCAATACAACGCGATGTCCTTAGCGCCCGCAGCGGCGTCGATAACCGACATCGAGGCAACGCCATGGGATGCCGCCCGCTCGACCAGCGCCGCCAAGCGCCCATCGGTGCCAGCACGCCAAAGTCCCGCAATCGCCAGCACGATCGATAACAGCGCCACCGTGACGATGGCGTATTCCACAGTCGCTTGGGCAACCTCTTCACGCAGAACGCCATGCATTTCACGATCCCTCCTTTGAGTTTATTGTTTGCGGGACCAGGCGCACGGCGCGCAGACGACACGAAGCATCGCCAGTATCCGCGGCAACCGTCACCATATCGACCCAGCCGCGTCCGTCGCGCACGATAGCGCCCCACACGTTGCCCTTGATATCGAGATAGCCGCTCAGAGCAAGTTGTGCCGTGGGTACCTCGCGATAGGCACGCAGCATATCCGCTGCCGCTTCGGTCATCGGTCGGTCCTCGGACCATGCAAGCCGGACCGCAATCGCGTTGCCCTCAGGCGAATCCGTCGCAGTGCCAGACCGCTTGTCGAGCGCCCGCAGAAAGGTTTGCGCCGTGACAGCGACATCCGAATCGTCCGCATCTCGCATCTCATCTTTTTGAGACGCCACCGCCGAATCTGAGCCCAAATCGGAGGCGGTCCCAGGACGCTGCTGCCGCGCGGCGTTAAGCCCCCAAAGCACCACCGCTATCGCCACGGTCAGGCAAGCAAACACCAGCAGCACCCCGATGGGGCGCTCGCCCTCTACAGGCTGTTGATGCCCTCGCTGATAGCGTTCCATAGATCTTGGACCTTGCCCTTAAATGCGACGATGGCGATGATCGCGATCACCACGAGCACGCCGACCAAGATGGCATACTCGGTGGTACCCTGTGCACTCTCCTCCTGCAATAGTTCCTTGGCGCGCTGACGAACATGTGCCGCCCGGCAAAACGCCCAGCCCTGGACCTTGCCAGCAGCGTCAGTCATCGTGTTCATGTATTCCTCCCTACATCATCCCGCCTGCTCCCAGCAGCGGGCCCAATATGGACAGAAGCAACGCCGGCAAGATGAGCGTGCCGGTGGGAATCAGCAGCTTAACGGGTGCACGCTCGATCTCGCGCTCGACCGCGGCGCGATGAGCCGCACGGATCTCGCGACTTTGAGCGGCCAGCGTCTCGGCAAGTGGGGCACCCAGGGCGAGCGCCTGCCCCACCGTGATGGCAAAGGTCTCGAGCGCTCGCACGTCCAGGTCGCGCGCGGCGGCCAACAACTCGTCCTCACGCGTGCCCACGCCCACCTGCCACGCCATACAGGCGCGTTCAAGGCGAAGAGCCAGCACTGACCGGCGGTTGGCGCAGAAAATCTCAAGCGCCGCATCAAACGAAAGACCGGCCGAAAGACCCAAGCGCACAACATCGATCATCTCGGACACTTCGCCGAGCGACACTCGCGCCGGGCCGCCCGCTCCAACCGCGCCCTTCACTCGCGCGGTCAGAGCATCGACCACCGAGCGACCCGCGGCAGCGACCAGCACCGCCTCGCGCATGCAGGCCCCTGCGATCTTGCGTGCATCCGCCCGATCCAAACCCGTCGCGACAAATACACTCAGGGCGCACAGGCAAGCCGCAACTGCAACCGGGGCGCTCATAGCTCCACCCGCATAATGCGCCGGATAACCACCAGGGCAACGGCGTTGAGGGCAAGACCCAGCACCACAGCGCCCGCGCCGGCAGGCGTCGCAAGACCGCGACGAAAATCTGCCGAAAGCAGCGCCAACACCGCGCACATGCCCGCCGGCATCGCCGCGACCATATGCGCAGACATGCGAGCCTGCGACGTCTTAACATCCAGGCGGCGCTTGAGCTCAATGCGCTCCCCCACCATGCTCGACGCCTCGGACAGTAAGTCGGCAAGCGGAGCGCCGGTGCGCTGAGACACCTTAAGCGCCAAGGTCACAAGCGAAAGACCGGGGGCGTCGATACGCACGAGCAAGTCATCGAGCGCGTCGGTCGCCGAGATGCCGCAATCGATCGCCGCCGCCACCCGCAAAAACTCGGTATGCACTGGCTCTTGCGCATGAGCGCCCACAAAGCGCATGCCCTGGGCCAGCGAATGTCCCGAGGCAAGCGACATGGAAAGTGCGGTAAACGCCTCGGGCATTGCCTCTTCTGCATCGTGTTGCTCGCGCCGGCTCTCAAAGCCATCCCGAGCGGCACCAACGGCAAACGGAGCAACAAGTCCCAAGGCAAATCCGAGGGGCGATAACGACACCATCGTTAGTAAAACGCAGCAGACACCGCTCGATAGCAGCAGAAACGCCAAACGTCCCGAAGCATCTTCGATCACGAGGCCAAGGCGATGCGCCGGAGCCAGCGATGCCCACGAACGGGCGATCTTTTTCAGCAGATCGTTTTCCACCAGCTCACGCGGCAGCTTCTCTGCCACCGTCTCGAGCGCCTGACGTGCCAGCTCCGCCAGCGGTACCTGCGGCACACGAGGTTCCGCCCCGCACGCCGTCGCGACAGAAAGCCCTGCCAAGCCCCCTACGACGAGGGGCACAGTGATCTCCATTCGTCCACCTCCTCTTGTGTGAGCGTCCCCGACCGCAGGCCTTCTGCGATAAACGGCGGCTCGCGGTCAAGCGTCCAGGTGCGCTCGGCGGCATCGAACGTCACATAGCGCTCGAGCTCTACGCCACCCGATGCGGCGCGTCGCACCCCCGAATACGAGGAGACGAAACGCCTGCCATCGGCGTGGCGCTCGGACATCACGATGCCGTCGAGCGCCATGGCAATCTGCTCCTCGATGAGCTCACTCGGCAGGTCGATGCCATAACGTGCAAGCAACGTCAGACGCACCACGGTCTCCTGTTCTGAACCCGCATGAAGTGTGGTGAGCGACCCGTCGTGGCCCGTGTTCATGGCCTGCAACATGTCGCAGCACTCGGCACCGCGCACCTCGCCCACCACGATGCGGTCGGGGCGCATGCGCAGGGCATTAGTTACCAGGTCGCGGATCGTCACCGCGCCTTCACCCTCAATTGAAGCCTCGCGCGCCTCTAGGCGCACCACGTGCGGATGATGCGCAAACTTGAGCTCGGCAGAGTCCTCGATCGTCACGATGCGCTCGCCGGTGGAAATCTCACATGACAACGCGTTGAGCAGGGTGGTCTTACCAGATCCCGTGCCTCCCGCAACCGCCAGGTCCTGTCGCAGCGACACCGCGCACGACAGCAGCTGCGCATACCAAAGCGGCAGGGACCCCAGCCCCACAAGCTCGTCCAGCGAGCAGATACGGTCCGAGAACTTTCGGATGGTGAGAATCGGTCCGTCAATCGCCACAGGCGGAATCACCGCGTTGACGCGATAGCCCGTTTTGAGGCGGGCGTTGACGATGGGGCTGCGCTCGTCGATACGGCGGCCAAGTGGCGAGATGATGCGGTCGATAAGCACACGGATCTGTTCATCATCCTCAAACGCATGCTCGATGGGGTACAAGACGCCGCCGCGTTCAAAGAAAGCCGAGCGGCAGCCGTTGATCATGATCTCGGTAACGGCGTCGTCCTCGATGAGCGGCTGCAACGGCCCCAAGCCCACCACGTCATCCAAAATCTCGTCGATGATGGTTTCGCGCTCGGGCGTCGCGAGATCGGTCGGCTCCTCAACATTGAGCGCCGCCTCCACCGCAGGACGCAATTCCGAGCGGGCAAGTGCCGGGTCGATATAGGCGCTGATACGCGCCACTTCGTCGTAACCCATGCGGTCCATCACGGCGCGCTTGGTGCGTCGTTTCACGGCGCGGCGACGCCCCGCATCTACAGGCGCTGCCGCCGCCGCAACGCCGGCAGCCTTAATCCTCGTTTGCAGGCTCATCGCTGATCACCCTCGCGCGACCAGGGAAGGCGGATACGCGGGCGTTCGGTGCGCGTTGCACGGTCGGCGACCATATCGCTCCAAGGGCCAACGGCGCACCCCAGTTCCACGAGCATCTCGCGCGTGGCCTCGCGCACGCTAGTCGCAAAAGCGCTGGTCTGCCCCACTGCCTCGTCAGCGCGCCCAAACGCCATGAGCGCGGCGAGATCCTGCCCGCCATCGGCGATACGAATCTTGGAGCTCAACGCACAGGCAATCTCAAAGCGCATGGCGACGTCCTCGTCTGCCCCGCGCGCACCGAACCGGTTGAACACGGCGCTCATGCGCGTGCGCGGCACACCTACTCGACCTGCCAGTTCAATGACGCGCGATGCCGATGCCGCGGACGACACCGCCGCATCGCCAACGACCAGGCAACGGTCGCTCGCCGCCACCGCAGCCGCCACGGCGTCGCCCCAAAAGACCGAAGTATCGATAAAGACCACGTCGGATTCGCGACGCAGAACATCAAGCAGTAGCTCCACCGGACGTGCCATGAGCTCGGCTTGCTCGGGCGCCGCGACGGGACCCCAGAGCGTAATGCCCGGTGCCACGCGCATCGAAGCGGCTACGATATCCGGCTCGGTGAGCGTGCCCGCCGCCGACGGCTCGATAAGTGCCGCCATATCGCGCGGAGCATCGACGCCTAACAAGTCGTAAAGGTTTCCAAACATCAGGTCCAGGTCGAGCACGGCGGCACGCAAGCCCAACAGCGACGATGTGTGTGCCATGGTGGCAACGATCGTCGACTTGCCGCAACCGCCCGAACCCGAAATGGTGCAGATGACCGGAGCTCGATGCGGCGAAGCGGCAGCGTCTGCCGGCGGCATCGGAGGCGGCGGGGCGGGCGTCGGTGACAGCGTCCCCGTCTCCCCCGCCGCAACCACGTGCTGCGTCCAAGCCGGCATGGCTGCTTGTTCGGTCTGCGAGGCAGGCTCGTTCTGCGCAATCTGCTCATGCTGCATCAGCGACAACTCGCCGCACCCGGCAAAGCCCTCAACTTCATCGAGTTCATCCGCCAGATTCACGCCGTGCACGTATCCCATATCTACAGCCGGGGAATCGCCAGCATGCTGCGCCGGCCCTCCAGCGTCATCGTATACAAGGGGGTTCCGGGGGCGCCGACCATGCTCGGCTTCCGCTTTTCCATAATCATCAACACGCGGGCCTCTTGTAGCGCGAGGCGCCCCGGGTTCCCTATCAACAAAAGCATCGGGCTCAATCGTCATGCTCCGATCGGAATCAACCGCTCCCTCGCCCGCGCGCCCGTTGCCGCATATACTGTGTGCAGCGATGACCTCGGTCGCCCCCGCGCGAAACAGCCCCTCGATATCCGACGGATCGAGCGCTTCTATCAACACGACCACGCGACTCACGCGGCCTTCGGCCGTCAGGCGCGCAACAGTCTTGCGCACATCTTCGGTATCAAACAGAGACGCCGCGATGATGGCAGCCCCGCGGCGCGACGGAAACGCCCGCGCCATGGAAACCAGCCCGTCCAGGTCACCCACGCGAAGCACCTGTGCACCCACATCACGGCCCTCGACTTCCCGCTGCAACAGCCCGTAATCGCCGCACGCGCAGCACGCAAGCCAGATCGCCTTCATCACTCGTCGCCTCCGCTCTTTTTGCCGCGCGCCGTGGCGGGAATCGTCAAGCTGACCGTTCCCTTGCCCGAGGCTCCCAGCAGTTCCTTGACGTCTTCGGGGTCAGCCGCCAGCGTCACCCATTCGATCTTGCCCTCGCGCGTGGCACCGGAATCCTCACTGGTATCGATCACGTGCGCGCCGCACAGTCGATCGGTTACGCCGTCTTTTTGCACATACACATCCACGTAGCTGCCCACGCCCGTGGCGCCGCCGACCGAGTGCTCGGCATCGACCGCCACCGAAACGGCGACCTTGCCCTTAGGCACCTCGAGCTTGTGGCTCTCGGCCTTGGTGTAGACATTGCAGATCACGGCGTTTTTGGGAATACGCGAAGTCGTCACGTCGCCGCGCACCTGGCGCAGCTCGGTCGCCGTGTCACGCGGCAGCAGACTTGTCAGCCATTCCTGGGTTATGACATTGGTCTCATCGAGGGTCTCGCCCACATCGATATCGCGCGCCGCAACGCATACCTCGACGCGATCGCCCCCGTACTTGGCCAAAGTCTCAGCCTGGACCTGTTCGGCTTGCGAGCGGATCGACGAGCCGTAAACCATGCAGAGCAGAGCAGCGAGCACGCCCGCGGCCAGACTGATGGCGATGCGCTTGCTCTTGTTCACGGCCGCTCCTCTCATGGCAGTGCCGGGCGAATGCCCGTACCACCATTGTCTGGGCGGTCAGAGTGCAAAGCGGCGCAATCGCGATCTTGGTTTTCGATGTCAAACCAATCGCTGACCAAAAGCTGACCAGCCCGTCAAGCTCGTGGCAAGGTTTTGGTCAGCACGTCAGCAAACTGCATGTTTCGAGGCTTTTCCGCAGCAAAAAAGCCGTCTCCCGAACAGTTGGGAGACGGCTGTCATAGGAAAAATCAATTACAGATGGACATCGGGATCGAGCATTTGAGCGCTCACGCGCATGGATGACGCCAAGTTTTGGAACGTTTCCAGACGCAGGCTGTCGATCTGCCCGGCGTCCTCGGCCTCGCGAACGGCGCAACCCGGCTCATGGGTATGCGTGCAATCGCCAAACCGGCACGCGCGCGATGCCTCGACAATCTCGGGGAAGGCGCGCGCCAGACCACGCTCGTGACCCACGAGCGGTAGGCTGCGCAGGCCCGGGGCATCGGCGATCACACCGGCGTCGCCCGGCAGCGCCACCATCACGCGCGCGACGGTAGTGTGACGGCCCCGGTCGTCGCGTTCGCGCACACCGCCGGTCGCCAACGTATCGTGGCCCAGCAGTGCATTGAGCAGCGTCGACTTGCCGGCACCCGACTCGCCCAGAATCATGGCGCAGCTCCCGGCAGGCACGCAGACACGGACCTCGTCCAGGCCTCGGCCCTCGGCAGAGGACGTCACGATCACGCGCACGTCCGGACCCACCAGGCGGCGCACGCGGTCCAGATCGCGCTCGAGCTCCTCGGCATCGCAGCGGTCAGCTTTGGTGAGCACCACCACCGGTTCGGCATCGCAGTCGAGCGCCAACACCAGCGAGCGCGCCACGCGGTCGAGCAGCACCTCACCGGGACCGAGCGCCTGCACGATTAGCACGCTATCCACGTTGGAGCAGAGCACCTGGCGCTCTCCGCGGGCACGGCCGCGCCAACGCTCAAAGCTCGTACGGCGCGGCAGCACGCACTCAATCACGCCCATATCGTGCCCGGGAGCGCGGCGCACCGCCACACGGTCGCCCACGGCAGGCAGCAGGACCTCGTCCTCGCCGCGCGACTTGGCAAACCCCACGGCATGCTCGGCACGAAACGTGTCATCGGCAGTCGCCACCAGCGGAAACCCGCGGTCCAGGCGCACCACGGCGCCCAACTGCATCTGCTCGGGTTCCTCGGCTTGCGCGCAAAAATCATCGAAGGCTGCCCGTTGGGCGGCATCAACCGGCAGATCGTCAAACGCCGGAACATCCTGCAACGCATCGAGCCCCGGTACGCTCGTCAACAACTCCTCGGCAGACGCGGGGGCTTCGGTCGCAAGCTTCCGACGACGGTCACGTTTAGCCCGCGCCCCCGTCGTCTTTTTCTTCGCTTTAGCCTTAGCCTTGCCCACAAGCGCCTCCCAGCACCATAAATCACAACTGAGCAGGTATTTTAAATCAAAAAAAGCTGGCCGGGCAAAGCCCGACCAGCTCACAAACTTTCCCTCAGCCCTTTTCATCCGCACGGGAGAAAAGCCAACAAGGATACCGCAGGGCCCGCCCCGGGAGTGTTTTCTTCTGAGCGATCCCGCAGCGCGAAGCGCGAGGACCAGCGAAGAAGAAAACACGCAGGGGCGGGCCCGGACAGGTTAACTTACTCCTTCTCCAAAGCGCGCATGATCGCCTTGTAGATCTCCATCAGCGGGATGATCAGGAAGGCAAGGCCCAGCGCGGCAAGAACGCCCTTGAGCTCAAGCGTCACGGGGCCAAAGAACATCTCGGCAAGCGTCGGCTGCACGGTCACGATCACCGTCAGCACCAGTGCCAGCGCGGCGGAAGCCCACAGCCACTTGTTCTGCTTCTTCATGGTGAACAGCGACGCACGACGGCTGCGCATATTGAAGCAGTGGAAAATCTCAACCATGTTGAGCGTGATGAACGCCATCATCACGCCCTCCTCGTCGGCATTGCCGGCGATCATATCGGCGATGTGGATGTAGCCCATGTCAAAGTACACGCCCACAAAGAAGCTCGCCAGCACCAGCACGGTGATGATTAGGCCCTGGACCACACAGTCCAGGCCCATATTGCCGGCAAAGACACCGTCCTTGGCGTTGCGCGGCTTGCGCTTCATGATGTCGCCCTCGGCATCCTCCATGCCCAGCGCGAGCGCGGGGAAGCAGTCGGTGACCAGGTTCACCCACAGCAGCTGCACCGGCTGGAAGATGGTAAAGCCGATGAGCGTGGCGATAAACACCGAGAAGACCTCGGCAAGGTTGGCCGAAAGCAGGAACTGGATGACCTTGCGGATGTTGTCGTAGATGCGACGGCCCTCTTCGCAGGCACCGATGATGGTGGCGAAGTTGTCGTCGGCAAGCACCATGTCGGCGACGTTCTTGGTGACATCGGTACCGGTGATGCCCATGCCAACGCCGATGTCGGCGCGCTTGATGGACGGGGCGTCGTTGACGCCGTCGCCCGTCATGGCCACGATCTGGTCGCGCGACTTCCAAGCCTCGACGATGCGTGTCTTGTGCTCAGGCTGAACGCGGGCGTACACGCCGTAGTCCTCGATGTGCGTGTCGAGCTCCTCGTCGCTCATGCGATCAAGGTCGGCACCGGTGATGGCATGGCTGCGATCGGTGACGATTCCCAGCTGCTTGGCAATGGCCACGGCAGTGTCGATGTGGTCGCCCGTGATCATGACGGTGCGGATACCGGCGTCGTGCGCCTCGCGGATGGCGTCGGCGACCTCGGGGCGGACCGGGTCAATCATGCCGGACAGGCCGCAGAAGACCAGGTCATGCTCGAGCGCGGCGGGGCTGCAGTCGGCCGGGACCTCGATGTAGGTGCGGCTCGCCAGCGCCAGCACGCGCAGGGCCTCGTCGGCCATGGCCTTGTTGGCGGCCACGAGCTCGGCACGACGCTCCTCGGTCAGGGGGACGACCTTATCGCCCTCGTAGATATGGGTGCACAGGCCGATCACCACGTCGGGCGCGCCCTTGGTGTACTGCTCGTACTCGCCGTCCAGGGTCTCGACGACCACGGACATCATCTTGCGGCCGGAGTCGAACGGGGCCTCGCCGACACGCGGGTGCTCGGCGGTCAGGCCAGTAAGACCAGCCTTGCCGGCATCGTTGACGAGCGCGCACTCGGTCGGCTCGCCCACGGCCTCGCCCAGCTCCTCGTCCCACTGAGCATCGGAGCACAGCGCCATACCTGCCAGGAACTTCTCCTTAGGCGCAGCGAGCTCGTGCTTGACGACGGTCATCTTGTTCTGGGTGAGGGTACCGGTCTTGTCGGAGCAGATGGTCTGCGTGCAGCCGAGAGTCTCGACGGCAGAGAGCTTGCGGATGATTGCCTGGCGCTTAGCCATCTTGGTCACGCCAAGCGAAAGGACGATGGTCACGACGGCGACCAGGCCCTCGGGGATGGCAGCGACGGCGAGCGAGACGGCGACCATAAAGGTATCGAGCAGGGCGGTCGGGTCGGTAAGAACGTTGCCCACGCCGTGGCGGATGATATCAACGCCAAAGATGACGACGCAGATGACGATAACCATAATGGTAAGGATGCGGCTGAGCTCGGCGAGCTTCACTTGCAACGGCGTGAGCTCTTCCTTGGCCTCGGCCAGGGCGCCGGCGATCTTGCCCATCTCGGTGTTCATGCCGGTGCCGACCACGACGGCGCGACCACGGCCGTACACGACGGTGGAGCCCATATAGCACATGTTCTTACGGTCGCCGAGCGGCACGTCATCGGTGCCCGCAGCGAGCTCGATCACGTTGGCGTGCTTCTCTACGGGCACGGACTCGCCGGTGAGCGCGGCCTCTTCGATCTTCATCGTGGCGCTCTCGAGCACACGGCAGTCGGCCGGGACGGAGTCGCCCGCCTCGAGCATGATCACGTCGCCGGGCACGAGCTCGGCGCTCGGCAGGTGCACGAGCTTGCCGTCGCGCAGCACCTTGGACTGCGCCGCACTCATCTCCTGCAGGGCCTCGAGGGCCTCCTCGCTCTTGGCTTCCTGGACCACGCCCAGCACCGAGTTGACGATAACGACGAACATGATGATGGCAACATCGGCAAAGTCGGGCTCGCCCTTGACCATGCCCGTGAGCGCACTGATGACGGCGGCAACGATCAGCATGATGACCATGGGGTCGGCCATCTGCTCAAAGAAACGCTTCCACAGCGGCGTCTTCTCGGCTTCCTCGAGCTTGTTAGGGCCTGTCTTGGCGAGGCGCGAAGACGCCTCGTCGTTGCTCAGGCCGAGGTTCTCATCGACACCTTGGTCGCTGAGCACCTCCGCCGCGGCGGACAGGTATTCCTTTTGCATATAGAGTCCCCTCCTGGGATTCGGGCCACTCAGCAGATTGATGCCCGATCATAATTCCCAGGAGAAGGGCAAGGGCTCATCAAGGCTGCCGTGCTGAGCGGCAGTTGATAGTGGAGCTATGGTACCCCAAAGAGACGCGTCTAGCCAAAACAATCGGTTTGGAAATATGGTCCGCACGCAACGGTGCAGACCGTGTGATGCTCAACATTGGTAAAACGTTTTTTCTTCGGCACATCGCCAAACTGACATATCGCCCAGATAGCAGCGGTTGGAGTGGTTGGTAAAGATTTTTCATATACCGTTTTTCCCGCAAAAAATGAACTTCCATTTCGGCATACGGTCGATTTTTTGGGGTATTCGGTCGGCATTTCGTTATAATCATCTCGGTTTTATTTCTTATGGTTTATCTATCAGCGCAAGACGATGTCAGATGGAGGTCTGAATGTACAAGCGCACTAAGATTGTATGCACCATGGGTCCCGCCTGCGATAGCGACGAGACCATCCGCGAGATGATCAAGGCGGGCATGAACGTCGCCCGTTTTAACTTCTCGCACGGCTCCTACGACGAGCACCACGGTCGCATCGAGCGCGTCCGCCGTATTTCCAAGGAGCTCGGTCTGCCTGTCGGCATCCTGCTCGACACCAAGGGCCCCGAGGTCCGCACCGGCCTTCTGGTCGACGGCAAGAAGGTTGCCGTCAAGACCGGCGATAAGATCGTCGTCACCGCTCAGCCTACGTCCGAGGATTTCCACGGCACCGCTGAGCACATCTCCCTCGACTACCTGGCTCTGCCCTCCGAGGTCGAGAAGGGCTCCCTCATCCTGATCGATGACGGCCTGGTTGCCCTCGAGGTCGAGTCCGTCGACGGCCAGGACATGACCTGCGTCGTCAAGAATGACGGCCTGATCGGCGAGCGCAAGGGCGTCAACATGCCCAACGTCAACATCTCGCTGCCCGCCATCACCGAGCGCGATCGTCAGGACATCCTCTTTGGCCTGACCGAGAACATCGACTACATCGCCGCTTCCTTCATCCGTGACGGCGAGTCCGTCCGTGGCATCCGCAAGCTTTGCCGCGAGAACGGCGGCGAGCACGTGACGATCTTCCCGAAGATCGAGTGCGCCCTGGGCGTCGAGAACTTCGACGAGATCCTCGAGGCTTCCGACGGCATCATGGTCGCCCGTGGCGACCTGGGCATCGAGATCAAGCCCGAGCTCGTTCCCCACATCCAGAAGGAGATCATCGCCAAGTGCAACGCGGCCTACAAGCCCGTCATCACTGCTACGCAGATGCTCGACTCCATGCAGCAGAACCCGCGCCCGACGCGCGCCGAGGTTGCCGACGTTGCTAACGCCATCTACGACGGCACCGACGCCGTTATGCTCTCTGGCGAGTCCGCTGCCGGTAAGTACCCGGTCGAGGCCGTCAAGATGCAGGCCAGCATTGCTCTCGAGACCGAGAAGTACCTCCCGGCCCACGCTCCGCTCGAGGTTCCGGCCGATGCTCACGGCACCCGCGTCGTCAACAACGTTGTGGGTATGTCCGCTGTGAACATGGCTACCACCGTTGGCGCCAAGTGCATCACCGTGCCGACGACCACCGGTCGTACCGCTCGCCTGATCTCGCACTTCCGTCCCAACATGCCGATCTGCGCGTTCTCCCGCCACGAGTGGGCCGTCCAGCAGATGATCATGTACTGGGGCGTTATCCCGCATCAGGCCGAGATTACCCAGGGCACCGTCAACGGCACGATCGTCAAGGCGATCGAGACCGCTAAGGAGCTCGGCTACGTCGAGGCTGGCGATTTGACCGTCGCTACCGCCGGCGATCCCCGCATGAGCGTCCAGCTCGAGGACAAGGTCTCCTCGACCAACGTCGCTTACGTCGCTCAGGTGCGTTAAGTCGTACTTGCAAGCATGTTTGCATTGCAAAGGGCCCGGAAGGCTTCGCCTTCCGGGCCCTTTTTCTGTGTCAATGCCGGCACACGGCAAAACACGCACCCATTTCTTTACCAAAAGCGCGAAATCCACCTTTCGAGGCCCAAAAATAAAGTCCCAAGCGCTAAAAGTGTTCGCCCGATGGCGAAACCACACCTTACCCGACGCTGCTAAATCGTTTTAGCAAGAGCTAGATCGACCGCGTTTTCGGAAGTATGCGGCAAATTCTGAGACCTCCGAGCACACCCCGTTTTTTCGCAACAAAATGCCTGATAAACTGGCCTCAAAAGCCAGGTCTGCTCACAGGGTTCAGATTTTGCCGCATACTTCCGAATTGACGCTGGCATCGCACGGTCCAAAAGCACATTTCGACCAGGAGGATATCATGGACCTGACGCTATGCGGTCAATCCGCTTTTTACTATCACCGTATCCCGCCGCAGGTATTAGGGCTTTACCCCGCCATTAGCCTTGGCAATATGGATCGCAGATGTTGCGGCCTCGGAAGTCATGCAGTTGTAAAAGACCTGCTTCATGCACCGCTTCACAGGCTTGTATTCACTCGAGCACAATCCGGGTCGCGAAGCCTGTTTAAATCGCACCTCCTGACCCAAGAGCCGCCTCCCGGGTCGTTTAGGCAAACTGAACATGGATTTGATGTCACGTCGCCCGAGTTTACGCTGCTCAGCCTTGCTACGCAGGTCTCACGCAACCAGTTACTCATGGCTTGCTACGAGATGTGCGGCTCCTTTGCAGTGTTTACGCCCTGCGAGCGAACGCAACAACAACTCGATGAAGCCATTTCGCTTAAGCTCATTCCACCCAACTGCGGTTGGGAGCGTGTTGTCGACACCAAGGGCAATGACACCAATTTGTGGAAGCGCCCGCCGCTCCTCAGCGCGGCGGATATCGCCGCGTTCGCCAAGCAGGCTGCAGGCCTGCGCGGCGTTAAACAACTGCGCTGGGCGGCCGAGCACATGACGGGGCAGACCGCCTCGCCCTTCGAAGTACAGACCTCCATGCTTGTCTCGCTCCCCCGCAACGAGGGCGGCATGGGCATCAACATCGCAAACAACGTGCGCATCCCACTCAGCGACGCCGCGCGCTCACTGTATGACAAAACCTGCTGCTACGCCGATATCCTCATCGAGAGCAACACCGACAGCATGGGCGTCATCTTGGAATGCCAAGGCCGCTCCGCCCACGATGGCGAAGCCGCAAGTCTCTCCGATGCCAAGCGCACCACCGCCCTCACAAGCATGGGCTATGACGTTATCCAGATAACCTATGAGCAAATCAAAGACACGAAGAGCTTTAACAACATCGCCGAACTCATCCATAAAAAGGCAGGGCTCCCCTACATCCCAAAGACCGATCAGGAACGCACCACCGAAGATGCCCTGCGGCGGGAGCTATTGGTCGATTGGGATGAGCTGTTCGCCGTCATGCCGGCCAGCTAGCAGCTAGTGATCAGAGGGACTGCGGGGACGTCAGAAGCGGCAACGCGAGTCGCAAAGCCCACCTCGGTCAGCTCGATGACCTCGGTAAACGTTGCATCGAAAAACTCCTCAGTTAGCAGGCGGTATGGCGGATGATCGGGCTCACCGGGGTTTTCGCGCACAATCTCGTGCATAACGCCGATGGTCTTGAGCACATACTCCTTATGGATGGGATACTGCCCAAAACGTGCCGCAGCGGTATACAGACGATCGGTCGCACGCGGGATGGAAACAATGCCGAGCGTCTTACCAAACCAGTCAAAATCGCCCTGCTTTTTAATGCGGAATTCCTCGCACGGCTTGCCGCCGTGCGCCTCCAGGCACTGATTCACGCGCGTATTCCATACGGTATCGGCCACCAGATGCGACCAGACGCCCAGCGTTAAATCGAGCAGCGACTGCGCCACATCTTCGGACGCAAGCGAGAACTCACAGGCGCCGGGACCGGCAACCGGCTCGGCATCCTTGTAGCGCTGGGGATAGTGCACGCGGTTCAGTCGCTCGCGCTCCTCGATAATCGAGGTCGCCGCGGCTGGCGCACCGGTGGGCGAACTTTTAAGCAGCGGCGTCACATAGGTATCCCAGAACTCGTGCTCGCGTGGTTTGGGGATAGGCTCGGGCTTAGCAAAGTGCGTGATGCGGTACGGGATGGGATCGGCAATGCCGGGAACCATGTAGCCCACAAAGATGTCCGGAACCACGCAGCCAAACAAAAAGGCATTGCGGTCGCGCACGCTATCGGCAAGCACGCTAGCACGTGTCAGCAAGCGCTCCGTTTGAGCGATATGAATGTTCCAGCTTGGCATAGCCACCCCCATAAAAAACCTGGATAACTATACCATCACGGCAAAGCCGCGCGGGCGGCTACGCATCCTCTACGCAGCAACTATTCCGCAGCACCGCTCTCGGTTCCATACGACGGCGAAGGCGCCTCGACCACATGGTGATATCGATCGATATAGATGGCACGGGCCCCCAAGCGGCGCACCAAATCTTGATGGTGCGTACTCATCAAAACCGTCTTACCGGCAGCAACGTAGGCCAGCAAAAAGTTGACTACGATGTCGCACGAGTCCTCATCGAGCCCGTTGGTGGGCTCATCGAGCACTAGGATATCGGGGTTCATCGATACGACTGCCGCCAGCGCAACGCGCTTCTTTTGCCCGCCCGAAAGCTGATAGGGCGAGGCATCGACCAGATCGGCAACCTGGAACAGCTCCATGGCATCGCGGACGCGGCGCTCGATCTCGTCTGTCGGCAGCCCCATCTGCGCGGGACCAAAAGCAACTTCCTCGCCCACCGTGGCACAGAACAGCTGGGCGTCGGCATTCTGGAACACAAAGCCCACGCGCTGATGAAAACGCTGAGCGGCTGCGGAATCCTTGAGATATGCCGCATCGACCACGCGCCCATCGAACAGGTACGCACCCGCGTCCGTGAGCTCAAGGCCGTTAATAAGGCGCATGATCGTCGTCTTGCCACAACCGTTAGGACCAAGCAGGGCAACGAGTTCACCACGATCGACCTGCAGCGAAACGCCGTCGACCACCGTATGCCCCGTATATGAGAACACCACGTTGCGCAGCTCGATGAGCGGCGCGGCCTCGCCGCCCGCACCGTTCGTGCCCACCGCACTATTCATATCGATCGTCAAAACGTCGCCCTTCCCTATTTGCATCCCCAGCAAGAACCAGCAGCGCCTACAGCACGGCGCACAACACTGCCAGCAGTGCCACGCCGGCCGCATAGACCGCATCGCGCCAGCCAAACCCGGCGCGCGCGGGCGCCGGATACGCACCGGCAAAGCCGCGGCAAAGCATAGCCTCGTCCATCGCGTGGCTACATTCCATCGCCTTGATAAACGTCATGCCCATGATACCCGCCAGCGAGTCGGTGCGCGAAAAACCCGCAGGCGCACGACCCACGCTGCGCAGCATGACCGATTCGCACAGATCGTGCGCCGTGCGTCCCAGCACCTCGATATGCTTGAGCGCCATATCGAAAGTAAAGATGACCTCGTCGGGCAGGTGCAACATTTTGAGCGCCGCCGACATGCGGCTCCAGGTAAGCGTCCATGAAACGCCCAGCACAAGCGACACATTAATGAACGTCTTGAGCGCAATCTTGAGCATGGCGCCCGTGGCAGACGCGCCCAGCAGCAGGGCAGGTAGTGCCAAAACCACCGCGAGCCCCGCAGCGCCAAGTGCCGGCACAAAGGTTGCCCGCAGCCCGCGTACGGGGCGCACGGCAACGAGCACCAGCGCGATAGCCGCCATCAACATGAGGTACAGCGGGCTCTGTGTCAGGTACACGCACAGAACGCAGACGAACATCCCCACCAGGCGCACCGGCGCCGAAACGCAAGAAAGGGCGCGGTCGACCATCGACCCGCCCTCGTGTGCGCCTCCACCCAGGCGAACCCGCTCAAGCAGGCTCGCCAGGTGCAGGACGTTTTGTTGCATAACACGATGTCGAGCCCCCGCGGGCTCGTAACGCTGCTCGACCGTAAGCCAGCTAGGCAGCTCGGCTATTGCCATGAGCACCGCTTTCCTTGACCGTCAGCGAGACCAGGCGGAATGCGATGGTCAGCACCGCCACGCCAATCACGCCCGAGAGGATATACATGGCAGCCTGGCCGGCAAAGCCAAGACCCTGCTCCTCGGAATAGGCCTGCAGATAATCGCCCGTGGGCAGGGCGTCGGCAAAGGTCGGGGTATCGAGGCCGACCGAAGCCTGCAGGCTGTCGTCGCCAGCCTCCTGAACGGCGGTCGCGGCGCCCTCGGCGTCCCACTCACCCCAGGCGTCACCGGTGGCGAGCAAGCCGAGCGGCGTAGCCACGACAAGCACGGCGACCAGGATGAGCGTGGGGGCCAGCGAGGTCTTCTTAGCGGCAGCGCTCTCGGCAGCAAGCTGGCCATCGACGGCCTCGGGCCCGACGATAACGCTCGGCGCCGTCTTCTTAATGAAACCATAGATGGCGGCCGTCGCCACGCCCTCGACCACGCCGGCAACCAGCATATGCGGGATCAACATGGCAGGAATAGCCACGGACAGCGGGAAGGGGCAGTACAGCGGAGCGCCCGAGGCGTTGGTGAAGAGCATCGGCTGAATACCAAACTCGATTGCCGCGCACAGGGCCGCCAGGCACAGGCCGACCCAGCCGCTCACGATGGCCGAAACCGAGGTGCCCCAGCTCTTGTCGTGCAGACGGCTGTTGAGCGCACGGAACACGATAGCAGCGGTAAACGGCAGCACAAAGGCCATGTTAAAGCAGTTGGCGCCAAAGGACAGAACGCCGCCGTCGCCAAACAGCAGCGCCTGCAGCGCGAGTGCAACCGAGACTGCAATGGCAGCAGCCTCGGGGCCCAGCAGCAGCGTGATGAGCGCGCCACCAACAGCGTGACCAGTGGTGCCGCCGGGCAGCGGCACGTTGAACATCATGAGCAAGAAGGAGAATGCGGCGCAGATGCCCAGGAACGCCATATGCTCGCGATCGAGCGTGGCGCGCACCTTTTTGATGCAGTGAACCCATACGGGCACCATCGCCACCGCCATAACGGCATCGGTCTGCGGGGACAGATAATTATCGGGAATATGCATGAGCCCTCTCAATCAGAACGTTGTGTGTTACGTTTCCAACAATCCGTAACACCGACTCTGCATACTAACAAAAAGGCGCACCGCCCACAACGCAGCACGCCCTTGCAATACGTACGTTATTAGCCCAGGTCCACGCACCGCCCAATAAAGGGCCCATGCACTCCCAACTTTCCGGTCACCCGGAAGAAGGTGCGATCCGCTCGCAACAAGGTTAACGCAGGAACCCGCCCCCGAGAGGGGTTTTCTAAGGCAACATCCCGCAGCCGCGAAGTGGCGAGGACGTTGCCGTGAAAACCCCGCAGGGGGCGGGTTCCGAACAGCAAAGATTACGAGCGGACTTCGCCGTTTACGCCCTTGCACACCTTGGTGACGATCTTCTGGTGCGCTTTTTCGACCTCTTCGCTGGTGAGCGTGTGGTCGTCGGAGCGATACGTAAGCGCAAAGGCCATGGACTTCTTGCCCGCACCGATACGGATGGGATCGCGGTAGACGTCGAACAGGCGCACGCCCTCGAGAAGCTTACCTCCGGCACTCGTAATACGGCGCTCAAGATCCTCGCAGGTCACAGTGTTGTCGACCACGATAGCAAGGTCGTGCTCAACGGCCGGGTACTGCGAGAACTCACGGTAGTTCTCCTGGTTGCGGGCGCCCTTGATCAGCTTGTCCAGGTCGAGCTCAAAGGCAACGACGACCTCGTCAATGCCCATAGCCTCGCGCGCCTCGGGGTGGATCTCGCCAACCCAGCCCAGCACGGTACCGCCCGAGAGCACCTCGGCAGCACGACCCGGCTGCAGGAAGGCATAGCCCTCGCCCTCGACGGGACGGAAGCGAACCTTCTCGATGCGCAACTGGGCAAGCAGCTCCTCGACAATGCCCTTGCCAAAGAAGAAGCGCAGCTTGCGGTATTTCATATTCCAAGACTGCTCGCTCCACTGGCCCGAGAGCACACCCGCGACGGACTTGGTCTCCTTGGGCAGGCTGGCATTCTCGCGGCCGTGGAACAGGCTGCCGACCTCGTACAGGTGCACGTTGGGCGTGCCGTGGGCCTCGTTGTAGGCCACGGACTGCAGCAGGCCCGGCAGCAGCGAGCGGCGCATCTCGGTCTGCTCGGCGACCAACGGGTTCATGAGCACCACGGGGCAGCCGCGGCCTTCGGTGGACATGCCGATCTTCTCCAGGTCGCCCGGGGCAGCAAAGCCAAAAGTCGTGGTCTCGTTGAGGCCACAGGCGCGCAGGATCTCGCCGACCTTGCGGGTAAGCTTCTGCTCGCGCGTCAGACCGCCGATATGGTTCTTGGCAGCCGGGATGGTCGCCGTCACGCGGCCCATGCCCCACAGGCGCAGGACCTCCTCGATCAGGTCGATCTCACGCGGCAGGTCGGGACGGAAGCTCGGCGGCGTGACCATAAAGTCCTCGCCATCGCGCTCGACGGTGCAGCCCAGGCGAGCGAGCGAGCGCTCGATAAAGTCGGGCTCGATGTCGGCGCCGCAGATGGCGTGCACGCGGGCCAAACGCAGCTTAATGCTGTCGATGGTCTTGGGCGCGGGGAACACGTCCACATAGCCGGGGGCGACCTCGCCGCCGGCGATCTCCTCGATGAGCGCGCACGTCACATTGGCGACGTCCACGCAGCCGGTCTCGTCGACCTGGCGCTCAAAGCGAATAGAGGCATCGGAGATCAGCGACAGATCACGGCTGGTGTGCGAGGTGCGACCGGCGTTGAAGCAGGCGCTCTCGACCATAACGTCAACGGTATCGTCCTCGATCTCGGAATCCATGCCGCCCATAACGCCGGCCAGCGCCACGGGGCGCTCGCCGTCGGTGATGAGGCCCATGCCGGCGTCGAGCGTGCGCTCCTCGCCGTCGAGGGTCGTAAACTTCTCGTCCTGCTGGGCAGCGCGAACCACCACGCGACGGTGGCCATCGCGCTCGGCAAAGGTGTCCAGGTCAAAGGCGTGCAGCGGCTGACCGGTGAGCATCATCACGTAGTTGGTGATGTCGACGATGTTGTTGTGCGGGCGCACGCCCAGGGCGTTAAGGCGCTTGACCATCCAGTCGGGCGACGGGCCAACCTTCACGTTGCGCACGATGCGGGCGACATAGCGGTCGCACAGGCCCTCGTCGGCAATCTCGACCGAAAGCTCGTCGTCGGTCGCGCGGCCGGTCTCGGCCTTGATGGCAGGCAGCTCAACGTGGAAATCGCGGTCGAAGATGGCACCGGTCTCGCGGGCCATGCCGATCATGGACAGGCAGTCGGGGCGGTTGGGCGTGATCTCGCAGTCGAGCACGGTATCGCTCGAGCCCACGTACTCGGCAAACGGCATGCCGCAGGGCGTATCCTCGGGCAGGATCATGATGCCGGAGTGGTCGCCGCCCAGGCCGAGTTCGCGCGCAGAGCAGTTCATGCCCATGGACACGACGCCGCGAAGCTTGCTCTTCTTGATCTTGACGTCGCCGGGAAGCACAGCGCCGATCATGGCCGTGACGATGTGGTCGCCGGCCTCGAAGTTCTGCGCGCCGCAGACGATCTGCAGCGGGGCGGGGTTGCCGTCGGCGTCGAGATTCTTGTCGCCCACGTCGACCGAGCACACATACATGTGGTCGCTATCGGGGTGCGGGGTCTTGGTGAGCACCTTGGCGGTCACCACGTGGTCGAAGGACTCGCCCACGGTGTCGATCGCCTCGACCTCGGTGCCGGTACGGATATATTCGTCCGAAAGGGTCTTGGGATCCTCCGGAATATCGATCATGGTCTTGAGCCAGTCGTAAGAAACGCGCATCTAACTGGTCTCCTTTCATCTGTAACGCCTGCAATAAACAGTCGGAAAACTCCAGCTACGGAGACGGGTTTCCGAGGTGCCGCAGATTGCCTTGAAAGAGGAGGGCCGCGTACTTAGGTACGCAACCGACGATTGAAAGGCAAGGTGCGGTGGCTCGGGAAGCCGCCGGGACAGGTCAACTTAAAATTGGTTCAGGAAGCGCATATCGCCCGTCATAAGCGTTCTGAGGTCGGGCAGGTCGTAGCGCAGGGCCGCGACGCGCTCGGCGCCAATGCCAAAGGCGAAGCCAGTGTACTTCTCGGGGTCGATGCCGCAGTTGATGAGCACGTTGGGGTCGACCATGCCGCAGCCCAGGATCTCGATCCAGCCGCTGTGCTTGCAGAAGTTGCAGCCCTTACCGCCGCACACGTGGCAGCTCACGTCCACCTCGCAGGAAGGCTCGGTGAAGGGGAAGAAGTGCGGGCGGTAGCGCGTCTTGCGGTCCTCGCCAAACATGCACTTAACAAAGTAGTCGAGCGTGCCCTTCAGGTCGCCGAAGGTGATGCCCTCGTCGACGACCAGGCCCTCGATCTGGTTGAACTGCGGCAGATGGCAGGCATCGGCTGTGTCGGGACGGTAAACGGTGCCCGGGCAGATCATGTAGATGGGCGGCTTTTGCGACTCCATGGTGTGGATCTGCACGCCCGAGGTCTGGGTGCGCAGCAGCACGTCGGACTCACCGTGGGCGTGAGCCTCGGGGTGCGCGACGCTGCCGGGGTTGTTGTCGACCACGTAGAACGTGTCGCGGGCCGAGCGGCTCGGGTGATCCATGGGCGCGTTGAGCGCGGTAAAGTTGTAGTAGGAGGTATCGACCATGGGGCCGGACTCGACGGTGTAGCCGATGCCGCAGAAGATGTCCTCGGCCTCCTCGATGATCTGCTTGATCAGGTGCTGGTGACCGATCTGCGGACGGATGCCCGGCAGCGTGATGTCGACGGCCTCGTGCTCGAGCGCGTGCTTGAGGGCGGCAGCCTTCATCTCGGTGGTGCGCTCGTCGAGCATGCCCTCGATCAGCTGGCGCATCTCGTTGGCGCGCTTGCCCATCACGGGACGATCCTCGGGAGCGAGCTTGCCCATCATGCGCATCAGGCCGGTGATGCGGCCCTTGCGGCCGAGCAGCTCAACGCGCGCGGCCTCGAGCTTGGCGGCGTCGTCGGCGCCGGCGACGAGCTCCTTGGCCTCTTCCTCGAGTTTGACCAGATCATCAATCAGACTCATGTCTTCCCTTTCGTCTCTCGCGTATCCGCGCTCCGGGACGGCTGACGCCGCCTGGCGTTGCGAAAACGCGGCCCGGTTCGGTAACAAAAAACCGTCCTCGGGCATGTGCATTGCCCAAGGACGGTTGAATTCCGCGGTACCACCTTGTTTGACCCGGCGGATGTCTGGCCCGCCGCGCCCACTCTGCGCCTCTTGTCGCGAGGCTCACGGCTTCCCTACTGGGGCTTCGCCGCCGCTGGCCGCGCGCCCGTTGAGGTTGCTGCTCGGGAGTGAACGCTTGGCCCTTGCCACCGCAGGAAGGCTTGCAGCCCATGACCTTCCCTCTCTTGCCGGCGACGCGGCGGGCAAAGCCCTCTCCGTCAACGCATTGGGCTATAGGATACCACATTGTGTGGGCGTATCGCCGCGTTCCGTTTTGTTCGTGCTGGGTACAAGGCAGGTAGTTGTGCAAACTGGCCGTGCACCCGCCTGCGGCGCTCGGCCTGCGAGATTAAGGATACGGTATGGGAAAGAAACTCGATAAGAAGGCCAAGGCCGCCGTGGCAAAGGCTGCCAAGGGCGTCAAGGCTGCTAAAGTCGACAAGGCCGTCAAAAAGTTCCGCAAACTCGAGGGCAAGCTGTGGACTCGCGAGTACCTGCTCAAGATTGCCGAGTTCGATGGAGCGACGATTGCTCCTGCCAACGGCGCAGCAGCGCGTGCCGACGCCATGGGCACGCTTGCCGGCGAGCATCACAAGCTGCTGACCAGTGAGAAGTCCGTTGAGCTCGTACGCTCGTTAGCACGCGAGACCGTCGCCGGAGGCAAGATCGACGACCCGCAGCTGCTCGACGAGATCCGTGTGCTCGGCCGCGATCAACGTGAGGCCAGTGCCATCCCCACCGAAGAAGCCGAGGCCTGGACCAGGCTCACCTGCGAGGCGGACGCCGTGTGGCACAAGGCCAAGGCAGCCAACGACTGGACAAGCTTTGAGCCCTATGTGGATAGAATCGTCGCCCAACTTAAGCATCAGGCCGAGCTCATGGACCCCAAGCGCGACCCATACGACGTTTGGCTCGACCAGTACGAGCGCGGCCTTTCTACCAAGAGCTTCGATGCGTTTTGCGATGAGGTCAAGGCCACGGTCGTGCCGCTCGTGCACGCCATCGGCGAGCGCGGCCAGCAGCCGGCTGCCGACTTTTTGCACGCCCGCGTGCCCGAGGCCGCCCAGCGCGCCATGAGCTTCGACCTTATGAAGCTTGTCGGTCTGAACCTGGACGACACCACGCTTGCCTTTACCGAGCATCCGTTTAGCGAGGGCTTCTCGGTGGGCGATGCGCGCATCGCGACGCACATCTACGAGGACGACTGCATCTCCAACGTCTACAGCATCATCCACGAGGCGGGGCACACCATGTACGAGCTGGGCGTCAATCCCGCCTATGCGCGCACCTGTCTGGAGGGCGGCACCTCCATGGGCATCCACGAGAGCCAGAGCCGCTTCTTTGAGAACACCGTGGGTCGCAGCCGCGCCTTTATGGGCCCGCTGCTCGAGGTGCTGCGTCGTCACGCGCCCGAGGTCTACGGCGACGTCGACGAAGAAACGCTCTACCGCGCCGTGAACATCGCGCAGCCGTCGTTGATCCGCACCGAGGCCGACGAGCTCACCTATCCGCTGCATATTATGGTGCGCTACCAGATCGAGCGCATGCTGTTTGCCGGCGAGGCTACGGCCAAGGACATCCCCGCGCTTTGGAATCGCTTTATGGACGAGTACCTGGGCATTCCCGTTCCCGACGACACGCACGGCTGCCTGCAGGATACGCATTGGAGCGGCGGTTCGTTTGGCTACTTCCCCACGTATGCGCTGGGTAGCGCCTACGATGCCATGTTTGTGCCGGCCATGTGCCGCGACGGTGTCGACCTCAATGGCGCCTGTGCGAGCGGCGACCTGGCACCCGTCCGCACCTGGCTGGGCGAGCACATTTGGCAGTGGGGCCGCGCCAAAGACGCGCCGGAGCTCATCAAGGGCGCCTGCGGCATGGCGTTCGATGCCCGCAACTACTGCAGCTACCTGCAGGACAAGTTCACCACGCTCTACGAGCTGTAAAGCTTAGACAACACGCAACGCAAAGGGGCGCCGCAGGATCTATCCCGCGGCGCCCCTTTTTCATCTAAACCAGAGACCCGGCACTTGGGGACGCTCCTTTTATGCCGGCACTTTAGGAACGTCCCCAAGTGCCGGGTAAGCGAGCAAGGTGACGTGAAATGAAAGGGCGCTGACCTTCTGGTCGCGCCCTTGAAATTGAACGTCAGATTGCCGCTTGGGGCCGCTTGCAGCGTCGAGTAGTTACGCGGTTTGGTAAAACCGCGTAACTACAGAGCTTCCAACGCGTTGGCGATGCGCTTCATGGCGGCGTCGGCGGATGCTTGGTCGGGCGCCTCGGCCAGCACGCGGATAACCGACTCGGTTCCGCTCTTGCGCACCAGCACGCGGCCCTCGTCCGCCAGCGACGCCTCGGCCTCGGCGATGGCGGCCTGCACGCCCATGTTCTCGAGTGCGGCGTCCTTGTCGGCCACGCGCACGGCAACCTGCGCCTGCGGCAGCAGCTTGCACGGAGCCGTGAGCTGCGAGAGTGTCTCGCGCTCGGCACGAATCACTTCCATCACACGCAGCGAGGTCATAATGCCGTCGCCCGTGCGCTCGATATCGCCAAAGATCGTATGGCCCGTCTGCTCGCCGCCCAGGCTGTAACCGCCCTCGCGCATCTTGGCATACACGTGACGGTCGCCCACACCGCTGGTCACGGCACTTAGGCCGGCAAGCTCCAACGACTTGATCAGGCCAAAGTTGCTGGCAATCGTCGGTACCACGGTACCGCCCGAGAGCCGCCCGTGCTTGTTCAGATACACGCCGCACACGTACAGGATCTGGTCGCCGTCTACCACGCGACCGCGCTCGTCCACGGCCAAGCAGCGATCGGCGTCGCCGTCATAGGCAAAGCCCACGTCCAGGCCCTGCTCCACCACGTGGCGCTGCAGACGCTCCATATGCGTGGAGCCGCAGTCGACGTTGATGTTAAAGCCATCGGGCGCGGCGTTGATCACGCGCACGTCGGCACCGAGCGCGTCAAACACCGGCTTGGCCACCGAAGAAGCCGAGCCGTTGGCGCAGTCGATACCGATCTTGACGCCCTGCAACGAAAAGTTCGCGCTGGCGATGAGCGAGGCAATGTAGCGGTTGCGGCCCTGCATGTAGTCCACCGTGGCGCCGATGTGGTTGCCCGTGGCCAGCGGCACCTCGCTCTTGCCATCGATGTAGTCCTCGATGAGCTCCAGTACGTCCTCGTCCATCTTAAAGCCGTCGCTATTGACGAGCTTAATGCCGTTATCGCAAAACGGGTTGTGGCTCGCGCTGATCATGATGCCGCAATCGAAGCAGCCTTCCACGGTCTGATGCGCTACGCCCGGCGTGGGGATCACGTGCAGCATATAGGCGTCCGCACCGCTCGCGACCAGGCCACTCACCAGCGCCGCCTCGAACATATAACTCGAGCGGCGTGTGTCCTTACCCACGATGACGCGCGCCTTGCGCTCGCGGTTAGCGCCGTAATACCAGCCCACAAAACGGCCAATCTTATAAGCGTGCTCTACCGTCAGCCCAACGTTGGCCTCACCGCGAAAGCCGTCGGTGCCAAAGTACTTCATGCGCTCTCCTTACAAAATAGGGGCGAACAGATTGCCTGTCCGCCCCAAAATGGTACTCGATTATCTGCGCTACCAGAAAAACCCTACGCCGACGCGCTGTCGCGAGCCGCCTGGCATGTAGGAGTCTGACGCAGCGTAAGCGGCTTGTCCCCCGCCTCGGCCGACGTGGTCAGCGTATACGTGATCGTCGTCGTCTCGCCAGCATGCAGGTCAACGGTGCCCGAATAGAAGGGAATTCCATGCCACGTAGCGGCGCCAAGACCAAACTGGGTGCCCTCGACGGTCAGATCAGTAATGTTGCCGCCCGTCGGGGCAAACAACGAGACATTCAGACGCTCGTCGTCGCGCGCGGCATCGGGCGCGCTCGCCGCGACGTAGTCGGGCAGCTTGCCGGCCTCCTCCTGCGTCATGATGTTCGTCAGGGTAACGGTGATGCGATACGAGCATGTGCCGTCACCGTTCTTGATGCCCTGGCCAATCTGCGTATCGGCATTCAGGTACCAGTCGAGCTTGGAGAAGCTCAGGTTGTTAAAGTAGACACCAGCAACGGGATCTTCACTCGGGTCATCCGGATCGGGCAGCGAGGCGTCGATGTTCATCTCCTTGATAGCGTTCTGCTCATCATCGTTTCTCATCCAAGCAATCAGACGGCCCTCTTCGGCACCGCGCTCGAATGCACCGACAAGCTTTGTAACGTCGACGTCACCGATGCCACCGAGAATCTTGTCGAAGGCAGCGCTGGCGACGGATGCAAAGATGCCGTCCGACTCCTCGACCGGATAGTTCCAGTACACATCGTGCATGAGGACCTTTGCGGCGTTGGTGCCGTCGACAACCGTTCCGTCGGGCAGCGAGACATTACCGACGAGGCCCAGCAGATACTGCAGGAACACCGGGTCGATACCCACGACGCCGTCAACGTCCTGCCCATACTGGGACTTCCACAGCGCGGCGACACGCTGTGAGTTGCGGGGCCAATCGGGCGAATACGCGTTACCAGAGTTGTACAGGTTACTGTGGTTGCCGAACAGTGCCTCGTCCTCTTCGTCGACGCTCTCAACCGCCTCGTCTTTGCCAAGCGCAATACATGGAACAAACTCGCCAATCGACATCTGGCCGTCGGTGACCGAAATCAGGCCCTGCGAACCGCCAAAGCCGCCGCAGGCACGAATCTCGACGTTGTTCATGGCGTACACAAGGTAGTTACGCGTCTGGCCGTTGGCGCCGAGCATCTGGGGAAGGACGGGGGCGACCTTCTCCGCCGCGTCAACCGCGCCGTTGAGGGTAGCAAAGCCGTCCTTGGCCTTATCGACCAGCTCGGTCACCTGGGAAATATGAGTATCGCCAATGCCCTGGATCTTCTCGTTGGCGCTCTTGAACACCTTCGAGCTGCTGGAAAGCGAATCGGCGACCGCCTGCAGCGCGGACACGTTAATCATGCCGTCCTGGAACAGCTTGCCGGGCGTGGCCTGCGAAAGGTTATCGGCCATGGGAACCAGCGCATTGCTCGAGACATCGGACAGGGCATCAATCATGGTGCGGGCCGCGTTGATGTCGCTGCCATACACCGGAATAAACGAAGCCGCCGTCCACAGCGGGCTCGAGGTCTCCGCCTTCATGCTGTCGCAGAGCTCATCGATCTTCTTCGCGTCGTCAGGCAGCGTCGAAAAATCGCCCGACGTGACCTTGTCCTTAAGGCCACCGACGATCTCGACAGCCTCCTTCGCTTCGCTCTTTACGGTCTTTGCCGAGTTAAGCAGCATAAAGCCGCTTGCGCCAAGCGCAACGAGAAGCACCGCGACTACAGCGGCAATAATGGCGCCGGTGTGACGTTTTTTGCGCTCGCCCTTGCGATGGCGATGACGGACCAGGCCGTCAGAGGTCGAACTCGACGAAGCGTCGCTATCGTAGTTCAAGCCAAAATCGTAATAATCTTCCTTGGAACCCGAGCCCGCAAACTCGGCACCGCTATCATCCAGGCGGGCGAACGTGCCAGTCTCGGAGGCGCCGGTGTAAATCGTGCCAAGGTTACCCGTAAGCCCTGCGCCACCGGCAGAGGGAGTATTGTTGGCGGCCTTACCGGCATTAACGTTGCCGGCGGCATTCGCGGCGTTGGTAGCACCTGCGTTGTTCGCGGGTACCGAAGGAGCCCCACTCGGCTGCGACGTGGAGGTTGCACCGCCCGCAAAGACATTCCCTCTTGCACGGCCGGTCTTTTTTGCCTTTTGTGACTGCTCGTACAGAGCGGTAAACATCGCCGTCTCGCCCGGGGACACGCGCTTACCGGAACCGCCCTGTCCAGCGCCGCCCGGCGTGCCGGCCTTACCAGCCCCGTTCGGACGCGGCGGAACTGCAGGACGGCCGCTATCGCTGCCCTTAAAGTGATTACCAGCCATAAAGAAATCCTCGCAATTGAGTCGCAATGAAAAAGTCCATAACGTTACTAGTTTATGGCATTTTGGGCATCGACAGCTAAACTCCAGACACGGACATCAATTGGCGAAAATGTGGCACAACACCTTTTCTGTCTTGGTGGCGGCGCCAGCTACACCGTGAGGAACATCATCACGATGATCATGGCAAAGCCGATAAGGTCGGTCGGCAAAAACACCGTGCCCAGCATAACGGCGCTGGTGATGGTCGCCGAAACCGGCTCCACAGTTCCGATGAGACTCGCACGCACCGAGCCGATGTCCTTAACGCCCTGCATATAGAGCATGTAAGCAAAAAATGAGCCGATAACCACGAACACCGCGAGCGCCTCGACGCCGGCAGCGTCGAGCGCCGGCATATGCGCCCAGGGCTGCACGAAGACACACGAGACCACGCCCGCCGTGAGCATTGCCGAGCCCGTGACGATGGGGCTGCCGTATTCGGGCAGGATCTTGGCGGGAATCACCGCCATACACGTGGCGCTGACCGCACACATAAGACCTGCTGCCAGGCCAAGCGGCGAGATATTCAGGCTGGTGGGGTCGCCGCCGGTGGCGATTAAAAAGGTTCCACCCAGAGCCAGGCCAATGCCGATGACTTCGCGAGTGCGCGGCATGCGGCGATCGGTCACGCAGGTGTAGCCCATGATGATAACGAGCTGCAGGCACTGGAGCACCGTCGCGGTTCCGGCGTTCGTCAGACGCACGGCCGAAAGGTAGCAAAACTGGTTGAACAGCAGACCAAAGGCGGTAAAGAGCAGCAGCTGCTTGCGATCGGCGGGTGTGGTCCAGAGCTTAATCAGGCGCTCGCGGTCGCGCGTAACAACCACGGCCATAAAGAGTAGACCGGCGAGAATCTGACGCACGCTCATAAGCCACAAGGTGTCGACGTGGTAGGTATCGAACAGAAAGCTCGCGCTGGTGCCCGAGAAGCCCCAAAACGAACCGCCCACCAGCGTAGCCAAGACGCCCGTGATCATCTTGCGCGTCGAAGCGCTGTTCAGGCGGTCGCGCCATGCGCGACGGGTGTTGCGGCTGAGCTCGTCGGTGCCCTCGGGCACATCAATGTTCGATATATCGGTCATCGGCACCGAAGCCCCTGTGCCTTCGACCTGCTCGACACACTCTTTGCTCATTCCGCTCCCCCGAAACAGCCTGGAAACAATTCGGCTTACCTTACCACGGCAAAGGCACCAGCCGAAGGCTTGTCCGCTTATCGGTAGGACAATTCCGTAGGTGTCTTTCCATAGCTCGACACCGCAACGGCCTTGCATTATGCGACAGTCAAATCGCGACAGCAGGCTCTTTTGAAATGGATATGACAAGACCCCCGAATTCCACAATGTAAGCGATTTTTAAAAATGTTCTTGCCACCGAGTTCAGGCTCCGTTATATTATCCCTTGCGCGCTTGCGCACCCTTGATCGGGCGTTTAGCTCAGGGGGAGAGCGCTTCCCTGACACGGAAGAGGTCAGAAGTTCAAATCTTCTAACGCCCACCAAATGTTCGCAGCTCAGAGGCTATGTCCTTTGGGCTGTTTTGTTTTATGTCGCTAAATCCGCTGGCAGTTCCAACCGTCATCGCAACGTAGCATCAATTCACCTGACGAATGGCTGCCAAACAAATTCAATACCCCAACATCAACAATAGCCAGGCACAAAACTGCGCCGCAAGCTGCTCCAACCGCCCAACTGGTCAAAAGCCGACCATCTACTTGCCAATTTATCTAACGGCGTAACCAAGCAGTCCGCGCCGCAACTTCTCAACAAAACGCCGCGATGTCTGCGCCCTGCGGTATCCTTGAGCCACTCGCACCTGCAGCACCAAGGAGCCGCCATGCGCACCGAGCTCGATGTCCCCTTTTCGCACAAAGAAGAAGCCAAGGCGCTGGGCGCCAAATGGGACCGGACCAAGAAGATCTGGTATGTACCCAGCGGCGTCAACCCCGAGCCCTTTGCCGAGTGGCTGCCCGGTGTTGACCGATCCGACCCCTCAGCGCCGTATATATATCTAGTACTGGGCAAGCGCGAGTGCTGGAAGTGTCACAAAGAGACCTCGGTCGCGGCCTTCGGCATTCCCTATCGAACCGATGACGGCAAGGGCATCGCCATTGCGCACGCGCCCAACGAAGCCGGGCACATTGCCATCGACACGGCCAATGCCAACGCGCTCGCCATTGTTCCCGCTCTTGGCTGCGTCCCGGGCGAGATCCGCGACTATCTTTCTAAGCGCTGTGGCTACAAACCCGTAGGCGCACGAGCCTCCAAAGCCCCGTCGCTCGGCAACACGTGCGCCAGTTGCGACGCGCTGCAAGGCAGCCGCTATCTGTTCGAAAAACCCACGTCCCCGTTTGCCCTCACCGCCATCAACAAGCTGCCGGCACTGGAGTTTGTACGTGTCGAAGTTGCCGGCGTCTTTGGCGTCCCGGCCACGCGCACCGACTTTGACCAGGCACTCTTTACTTGGGCACGCGACCATCACGCCGAGTTCCACAAGCAGCTCGGTGAGGGGATTTATTTGTAGGAACGGAGATGCCTTCACAGCCAGCTCCTCCGCATCACCTATCCCTCGTCGCCGGCGTCGTACACGATATCGAGGCCACAAACAGGGCATTTCTCCTGATACACCGGCATATGAACGCCTGTCCGTTTTCTCACTTCGTCGCTAAGTCTGTCGCGCGCATCGATGAACCGAATGTCGAGGCACGGTATTTGCGAGCCGCAGCAAGGACAGGAGACGACAAACGACCCGCAATCAACTTCTACGCTCGGAAACATTTTGTTGTCTATAAGGGCACACGGCAGTTTTCCGTACTTCCCCATCGCAATATCGCCTCGCCCGCTCACGCTCGCTCCCCTCTTGCTATACAAATCAGGAAGAGCATGCACCAGCAGGCGTGCGCGAGATTGCATCGCCGCGCGATCCGATCAAACAACACGATCGTAAAAGACCGCCAAAGCCAAATTTCATCGTCGGTCGCGCCCTGTCCGGCAAACTCAATATCGACGGGTATGTGCTTCAGGACGGGTATGTGCTTCAGATAACTCATGTCGGGCGCAAAACGAGGGCCCGGTCCGCCTTTATGAACAGGACCGTGCAGAACAAACCATCCGTTTTCGGGCTCGAACCACTCAACAAACGCAAGGCCGAGCACCTTATAGCCCACCTCGGTTGCAAATATGACTCCGACTGGGACGCCACATTCCATGCAGTTGAGCATTTTACGGTTGTAATTCTGGTCTCGAAAACCAACGGTACCCGGCGCTTGAACCGAGTACTTAATGACCCACGTACCGTCGTCCAAATAGAGCGGAGGCACATTGTTGATGCTCTCGGTTTGCCGCTGGCGCGCTTGAGCCCCGCTACCCCACTCCCCTGTATACTGATGTAGCACGTGTTTCATCCGGACTTGTTGGGCCGGATTGTTCATGGGAGGGTCTTATGGCTGCTTCGAATCCGCCTAAGGGGAGCGTTTCTTCTTCGTCCATCAAGCCGGTTACGCGCAAGGCCGTGCGTTGCCAGCGCGAGGTCGCCTGGCTTGTCACGCAGGCAGCAGGCAAACTCGTGGCGAACACGGAAGACGTCAATGCGCCTACGCCGAGCTTTGTGTTAGCGGCGGCGCTGGATCGAGTACGCCAGCTGGAACTCGCCGCACAAGAAGACGGCAGCCATCTTGGCTACCAGGACGCTATGGCGCCCGACCTGTTGACCTTTTGTCGCATGACCAAGTTGCCTGCCGCGCCCAATGCACTTTCGGACGCAGGCTACATGTTTACGCTCTCGGGCGCGGACCTTATCCGTGACATCTATGCATACTGTAGTGAGCTCACCGAGCGCCACGTCTTTGACGCGGCAGAAGTCAAACCGGGATATGTCATCAAGCTGGTTCTTAGGCTGTTCCTGATGGACGGGTTCGGGGCCATGCCGGCGTAAGCCGAGTCTTTAGCATCACCGTCGACTGAGCAACAACCGCTTTACCTTAGTGGGCGCCAATTGAGGGTCGATTATTGGGTCGCCTCGTCCACTAACGCATTTATTCCACGCGCCCTGACAGTCGATACTTGCGGTTGCGGCTCGTCGCCGGCGCCGTGGGCTCAAGCTCGCCTTGAGCAATGAGCGCGTTGACGCGTGACCTAACCTGGGAAATTGTAAGCCCCGTACGTTCTGCCAGCTCACGCGTCCCCAGCTCGCCGTAGTGTTTGAGTGCCGTCACAATTAAGCCCCCGCCATGATCGACCGGCTCGATCTTTGAACGGTAAAGTACGACCTTGAACCGATCGAACCCCGGGCAGAACAGGGGCTCGGCCAGACCATGCGCGCGCATGGCATCGATCATCATCGGGATGCCCGAGCCATTGCCCTCAGCCGGCGAACCTGCGCCATCCGGCAGCGGGACAATCGACATGAGTTTCACGAGTGTCGCGTTACGGCATCGGGAGCTGCCGTCAAACAAGTTCTCGCGAGCCTTTCCCCCGTAAAGGCCGCCAGGATTCGTCACCTCGACACGATCGTCAAAGACGTCGACGGCAATCGATTGTCCACAGAACCGATCCCCGTATTCTCGATGGATTACGGCGTTGGCGATTGCCTCGCGCAGAACCTCCTCGGGAATCTCAAGCGAGTCGACACGCGAGACGCCTTGGACGGTCGAGGTTCGCCGCAAATTCTTGGCGACGGCTGCGACGGCATCCGAGATCATCTCGCCCAACGTTCCCTCACAGATTGTGCGGTCCATGAACCTCAGCGACCCCGCCATGCCCTTCTGAGTTCCCACATGGACAGCCACGTCAATGAAGAGCTTGGGATAGAACTGCTGAGGGTAGGTGCCCACAACTAGGAGTCCAGCCTTGGTGACATTGCCCTGGGAATCAAGGATATTTAGGCGTTCCAGCTTCGTTTGTTTGTCCGGCGCGCCGCGCATTGCCCGGGGCGTCAACGAAAAAGCCCGATCTATCGTACGGTCGACCAGCGTCTCGTCGAGATCGTCCGCGCCCGCACCCGCCACCGCGTCGCGATCGCTCGGAGTCGCTCGACCGTATGACGCCAAGGCGAGCACCTCGGTCGATGAAAGCGGCACATCTTTGTCATCGATGCGCTTGTAGCTGCCGCCCTGGGCGCCCCGCTCTATGACATAGCAGGGCTTGCTCGACGGATCGAGCTCCTCAATCGTAATGACGAGAACGATGACGCCCTGAAGCTCCACTCGCTCGATCGTGTATTTGGGCGGATTGGCCAGCTTTCCTCGACCGCCCGCATCACCCATGCCTGACACAAATTGGTTGAGCACTTTCTCGGTCTCGAAGTTCTCAACCGGGACAAAACCTGCGCGCTCACTCACTCCGAGCACGATGATTCCGCCGGCAGTGTTCGCGAATGCGCTCACCGTTTCCCACACGTCGCGGGAAAGCGTCGTGGCGCTCTCCTTCACTTCGACGTTAAGATCATCCGAGCCCATACGCCTTAAAGACTCAAGCAGACCGGTCAGCTCGTTTTCGTTCATCTGCACGTCCTTTCGCTCGGTCCTGCGGAGAATGCCGCGGATAGATTTCCCTCGTCTCTCAGTTATCTCTCGTAATCTCTCATTTATCTCTCTATCTCTCGGCTTAGAGATAAGAGATAGATAGAGCTGGAATGTCTACCATTTGCTTCATTTATACATATTATTGCTGGTAGAACAATCGGTATTGAGACAATACCATGATTGCCTGTCTCTTTGCTGCTCAGTTATCTCTCATATTTTTCTCTCATCTTCCTGTCATCTCTCATATTAGAGACGAATGAGAGACGAGAGATACGCGAGTGATGGACGAGCGAGGATTTTCGGACGGTCGGATATCGAGAGTGGATATTTGGACGGTTTTTGGGGCTTTTGCGGCAGATTCCGTCCAAATATCCACTCTCGTTCGATAGGTATCCGGAAATCCTCGCTCGTCCGTCCGAATATCCACTCTCGTTTGGCGAGTGTCCAATTTTCCACGCTCGTGCGGCGGGCACGCGGGACCTATGCCCAATCCGCCAGCATCGTCTTCAGCTCGCCGCAGAGCCGCGGCCCCATATGGGTATACTCTCGAGGATTCGACTCGATTCGCCCCCGCTGGGGCGTCAAAGGAGACTGCATATGCCCACTACCTCAACCGACCCGCGCGCCGCTGCCGCCGCACTGCTAGTGCCCGGCACTACATGCCACGGCTTTGCCGTCGAGCGCCGCGAGACCGTGCCCGAGCTCGACTCGGACGCCTACGTGCTGCGCCACACCGCCTCGGGCGCTCGCCTGCTGTACCTGGCATGCGACGACGAAAACAAGGCCTTTGCCATTGGCTTTAAGACGCCGCCGGCCGATTCCACCGGCGTGTTCCATATTCTTGAGCACTCGGTACTGTGCGGGTCGGCCAAGTTCCCCGTCAAGGAGCCGTTTGTCGACCTGATCAAGAGCTCCATGCAGACGTTCCTCAACGCCATGACCTACCCCGACAAGACCATCTACCCCGTTGCCACCACCAACGAGCAGGATCTGTACAACCTGATGGACGTGTACCTGGACGCGGTGTTCAACCCGGCCATCTATACCAAGCCCACCATTTTTGAGCAGGAAGGATGGCACTACGAGCTGGACCTGCCAGAGGGCGCCGAGGGCGAGGGCGACGGTAGCTCCGCGAGCCTGTGCGAGGGCACGCTGCGCTATAACGGCGTGGTGTTCAACGAGATGAAGGGCGCGCTGTCCGACCCCATGAGCGTGCTGGACGACGCCGTCAACGCCGCGCTCTATCCCGACACCGCCTATGCGCACGAGAGCGGCGGCGACCCGCGCGCGATTCCCGCGCTCACCTACGAGCAGTTCCTGGACACGCACGCGCGCCACTACAATCCTTCTAACTCCTACATCACGCTCTACGGCGACCTAGATGTGGACCGCGCACTTGCCTTTTTGGACGAGCGCTATCTGTCGCAGTCGAGTGCCGCGAGCCGCCGCATGGACGCCGCCGTTGCCGCCGGCGAGGACCCGTCCGCGCTGGCGCCCAATCCGCTGGGCGCCCAGGCGCCTGTGACCTGCGAGTATAAGCGCGTCGAGATGGCCACCACGCCCGAGAACGCCCTGGTGGGCCTGGGCCTAGTACTGGGCAGTGCACTCGACCGCAAGCGCACGATCGCGGCGGATATCCTGTTCGAGGCGCTGCTGGGTTCCAACGAGGCGCCGGTTAAGAAGGCCATTCTGGCCGCCGGCCTGGGCGGCAACGTGGTGAGCTACACCGCGGCCGAGAGCCTGCAGCCCTACGAGCTCATCATGCTGCAAAACGCGCAGCCCGGCGTGGCGCGCGAGCTGCGCCGCGTGTTCCAAGACGCCTGCCGCGACCTGTGTGAGCACGGCGTTCCGCGCGAGCGCCTGGAGGCCATCATCAGCAGCAACGAGTACGACCTGCGCCAGCGCGACTACGGCATCGCCGACGGCGTAGCCATTGCGTGCGACGCGCTGAGCACCTGGCTCTACGATGACGACGCCGCGACGCTGGCGCTCAAGTACGGCCCGGTGTACGAGGAGCTGCGCGGCGAGCTGGACGGCAGCTACTTTGAGGACCTTCTGCGCGAGCTCGTGCTGGAGAACGACCACATGGCGCTGGTCGAGCTGGTTCCGGTGGACGCCGCTGAGGGTTCGGAGGGCGCCGAAGCTGCCGAGCTGGCAGCCAAGCGCGACGCCATGACCGATGCCGAGCTGGCCGACGTGGTCGAGCGCACGGCTGCGCTGCGTGCCGCGCAGGAGGCCGAGGACACGCCCGAGGACAAGGCCACGCTGCCGCGCCTGCGCGTGTCCGACATTGGCGAGGCGCGCCCCGAGCCGCCGCTGGTCGTAGACACGACCGCGCCCATCCCCTGCCTGCGCCACGGCATCCCCACCAACCGCCTGGCCTACGCCATGCAGTATTTCGACCTGAGCTGCGTCGCATTTGAGGACCTGCCCTATGTGACGCTGCTCTGCCGCCTGCTCAAACAGCTGCCAACGAGCGAGCACTCGGCCGAGGAACTCGACAATCTGCTCGCCGGCAAGCTGGGCTTTTTGAGCTTCACGACCGAGGTCATGACCCAGCCCGACGTGGACGGTGTGCGCCCCTATCTGCTGGTGAGCGCCGGAGCCCTATCCGAGAAGATCGATGCGCTGGCGAGCCTGCCGCGCGAGGTGTGGTCGAGCACGCTATTGCTCGACGCCGACGCCGACCGCGTGCGCGACGTGCTCACGCAGATTCGCATTGGGCTTGAGCAAGGCTTTATCAACAACGGACACTCGGCGGCACTCGGCCGCGCGATGAGCTACACCTCGCCTTCGGCCGTGGTGCGCGAACAGCTCTCGGGCGTGGATTTCTATCTGTTCCTGCGCGATCTGCTCGAGCACTTTGACGAGCGACTGGACGACCTGCGCGCCAAGCTTGCCGAGTTGGCAGGTCGTATCTTTGTGGTCGACGGCTGCATGGCGAGCTTTACCGGCAGCGACGAGGACTTTGACGCGTACTGGGATGCCGCGGGCGACCTGGGGCTGGGTGCGGGCGATGGTGCCGGCCGCGACGCGCTCGTGGTGCCGGCGCCGTGCGACCGCCACGAGGCTTTCGTGATCCCCAGCGACATCTGCTTTGCGGCAAGCGCGTGCGACCCGCGTCGCTTGGGGCTTGACGTGACAGGCACTTGGGCCGTGGCTGCCAACGCGCTCTCCTACGATTACCTGTGGAACGAGATTCGCGTGAAGGGCGGTGCATACGGCTGCGGATTCCGCGCAGCCGGCGAGCGCCAGACGGCGTTCTACACCTACCGCGACCCGGCGATTGACCCTTCGATTGAGCGCGTGGAGCGTGCAGGCGCATGGCTTGGCCGCTTTGAGCCCGACGAGGCCGCCTTTGAGGGCTTTATCGTGAGCTGCGTGAGCGGCATGGACGCGCCGGTGAAGCCCTATGCGCTCACCAAGCGCCGCAACACGACCTACCTGGCCGGGCTCGATCCGCATGCGCGCGAGGAGCGTCGCGCCCAGATGCTCGCCGCCACGCCCGGTGAGCTGCGCTCGCTCGGCACCGACGTAACGCGCATCGCAGCCGAGTCGCCCACCTGCGTCTTTGGCGGCCGAGACGTCATCGCCAAGAGCAACGCCGGCTTTAACGTAGTCGACCTGATGGGCTAACCACAGCAAGCAAAACCACTACAAAGGGGACAGGCCCCTTTGTAGTGGTTCGAACACTTGTTCTATACGTACACATGTTCTATAGTATGGGTGATTGTATCGGATCTAAATTGCAACTAGAATATAGTTGCAGAATGTGAGGCGGGATGACTCGAGCCGATAAACTCATCGCCCAACTGTTTAGCTGCCCTTCGACGTATCGGTATGCCGATTTTTTAAAAGTCATGGCCTCATATGGCTTTGAAATGGACAGCAAAGGCAAGACATCCGGATCGCGCATTCGCTTCTACAGGCCCTCAGATGGCAGGATGTTCGTGATGCACGCGCCTCATCCATCTGACGAATTGACAGCGGGGACAATTCGAAACATCGTTCGATTTCTGCAGGATGTCGGAGGCAGTCATGAGTAACGTTTTGGCATACAAGGGCTATTTCGCCCCAGTCGAGTTCGATGCCGAGCAGCATGTACTAACAGGTATGGTCGCCGGCATTAGGGACGCAATTGTATTTGAAGGCTCCACGGCTGAAGAAGTGGAGCAATGCTTCCACGACGCCGTCGACGATTACCTTGAGTTTTGCGCCGAGAAGGGTAAGGAACCCGAGCGGGCTTTTAAGGGCTCGTTCAACGTAAGAACGGGCTCTGAGCTCCACAAGCAAGCAGCGCTGGCGGCGGCAAAGAAGGGTGAGTCACTCAATAAGTTTGTGACTGAAGCGATCGCTGCGGCGCTGTGAAGCCAACGTCGAGTCGAAGCCGCCACAAAGGGCGCCTTTGCGGCGGCTTCGACGTTTGCCCAGATAAAACCTGCCAAAATAAACCTGTCCCTTTTTGGTAGGTT
>CALJCO010000076.1 GCA_938023905.1 uncultured Collinsella sp.
CTCCAGAAACAGAAAGAGCAGGACCGTACCGAGCATGACGAGTCCCAGATCATGCGCCTCGACCCCGGGCATCTCAAAGGCCTCGGGAATGAGGTGCGTGAGCGCAACTGCGGCAAGCAGCCCGCAGGCGACCGCGAGGAGCTGCTCGGAGAGGCCCGCAAGCCATCGGCAGGATAGCAGCGCGGCAACGGAAATCGAAAGGACTCTCGTCAAAATGCCTGCGGCAAGGATGTGTAGAAGAGTATCCATGTTGTTTTCTATTGACTGTCAAAGAGGCGGAGGGCAGCCTTGAAACCCTGTTTTCGGGCGTTGGCTATTTTACGACAGAGCGCCGAGCCCCGACCATCATGCACACTCCCTATAAGAGCACCCATGCCAATAGGTAAATAATCATTGGCTGCCTTTTGATCGAAATCAACATCACGCCGCAATCCACGTACATTGGGCGCCCCCTTCGGAAACTCCCGCAAAAGCAAACTGAAGCACGCGCCGACGAATACGCGTTTACCCTAGGTCTTATATATGAGCTAGGTGAATAGAATCGAGTCAAGGCGGGAGCAAACATTCCGTCAGCGTCGTTGCACCCTCTTTCCAACCGTGCGGCGGCTATATAAGAGTAACAACAGCTAGGGGTGGAGATTATGTCCTCCAAAATAAAAATCAGTCTGGCCTGGCAGATGATGATCGGGCTCGCGCTCGGTATCGTAGTCGGCGCGCTCGTTGATTCCTTCGCCCAGACGTGGCTTCAGCCGCTCGGCGACCTCTTCATTCGTCTGATCCGAATGGTGGTCGTTCCTCTCGTTCTGGCAACGATCATTGCCGGCGCCGCCGGCATCTCCGACACGTCCAAGCTCGGTCGTGTCGCCGTCAAGGTGCTTCTCGTCTATGCCGTGACGACCGGCATCGCCGTGGCCTGCGGCCTGCGCGACGTCATGTCCGAACTCGACGGCGACGTCGTCCTCTTCGCGGTCCCCGCCGAAGAGTATGTCGAGATCGACTGGCGCAACGCCCAGCGCGACGAGGGTCGTCTCAAGTACCTCGGCGGCAAGCAGCAGCTCATC
>CALJCO010000077.1 GCA_938023905.1 uncultured Collinsella sp.
TATCGTGCGCGCATTTGGGCGCACCAAGTTCACCGTCAAGTCTAAGACCATGTGCGGCGACAAGGTCGAAATGGCCGTGGAGGTGTTCTCGGACGGCGTTGACATGCCCTATGCGGACGCCATTCGCGCGCTCGACGGCGTGGAGGACCTGACGCTCATTCAGTACAACGGCGAATATCACGGCTAGTTTGGTTCAGTTTTATTTAAGGGGCGGTGTCGCGTGGACGTGCAGCAGCTTGAAGAGACCTGGGCCGTAAGGGCCGGCGCACGTGAAACGTGTCTTGTTGCGGCCTCGCATGTGCCGGCTGCGCTGTCGATGCTGGGGATTGTGCAGCCCGGCGATCGCTTGGTGGCCTTTGCGGATGACTTTGCCGATGCGTTTGCCTGCGGCTTTGATGGCTGCGATGTTGCGCTGGTGGGGGAGCCCGCGGCTGCGGCGTTTGCTGCTACGTCCGAGGGCTTTGATGCTTCGTTTGATGCCGAGGGGCCGCACCTGTGGTGGTTCGTCAACTCCATCGGCGGGTTTGGTCTGCGTGTGCCCGACCTTCGCGCTCTGGGCCGCGCGGCTCGTGAGTCGCATGCGCTGCTCGTGGTTGATAACACTGTGTCGGGCGTCTTTGGGTGCAACCCGCTGCGTCTGGGCGCCGTGCTTTCGCTCGAGGCGCTCGACCGCGTGTGTGCCGGCGTTGCGCCGCGCAAGCTCGTCGCCGCTTCGGTGGCGCGCTCGCCGCTCAAGCGCCATCGCGTGGATGCCGCCGCAGAGTGCGCACACGCGTTGCTTGCGGACTGCGGCGCGTCTGCGCTTGACCTGTCTGCCGAGGAGACCGACGTGCTAGAACGCGGGCTGTCCTCGCTCGATGCTCGCATGCAGGCTCACTTCGATCGTGCCCGTGCGCTGGCCGAGTATCTGGCTGCTAACGAGATGGTGTGTAACGTTCGCTATCCCGGGCTGGGCTCGCATCCCGATCATGCGGTTGCAACGGGAATCCTCGAGCACGGCTTTGGCCCGGCAGTTGAGTTTGACCTTATCGAGCGAAGTGCGGGTGAGCTGTTCGACACATTGCCGGGGGAGTTCCGCACGTCGCCCGCCGGCGGCGCAACGACGCGCCTTTCGGCCCCACGCGGCAAGCAGGGGGGAACCATCCGCCTCTTCGCCGGCACCGACGACCCCCTAACCGTAGCCGGCGCCCTAGACAATGCCCTCCGCAAGTTAGCTACTCTTTGATGCTGGCTATGAGGGCGTCGGCTTTAGTGGCGATGACCTGGTTGATGTCGGCCTGCAGCTCCTCGTAGACCGCTATGGCTCGCTCGCCGGCCGGCGTGAGCGTGGATCCGCGGGCGCCGTCGCGCTCGATGAGCTTGCAGTCCAGCTGTCCTTCGGCCTCGTTTACAATACGCCACGCTTTGGAATAGGCCATGCCCATGCTCTTGGCGGCGCGGTTGAGCGAGTGCTCGCGGGCGATACCTTGCAGCAGCAAGACACAGCCGTGGCCGAAGACGCCCGGCAGATCCTTGTCGCACGCTTGAATGACCAACTTTGCCGTCGTCTTGTACTTCATACGCTCCACGTCTCCCCGCTAAAGTGTTTGCTGGGCAAACGCAAAGCCTGCGTCAAGCCCTCGTGTGCTCTTCTTAAATCATGCATTGTAGCAGTCAAAGTGCGTTAAGATACTTCCCCAGTATTGGGCGCCCAAGGTTGGGCTGGGTCCTACGAGGCCTGCAGCCGACCGGTCGCATGGAAAAAGGAGAAACATGGCTACGTTCTTTCCCGGTGAGTCCCACACGTTTTCGGAGTATCTGCTGGTCCCTGGTTACTCGTCCTCGCAGTGCATCCCCAACAACGTCTCTCTTAAGACGCCGCTGACCCGCTTTAAGCGCGGTGAGAAGCCGGCAATCACCCTGAACATCCCCATGGTTTCCGCTATCATGCAGTCCGTCTCGGGCGTCGACATGGGTGTCGCGCTCGCTACCGAGGGTGGCCTGTCCTTCATTTACGGTTCCCAGAGCGCCGAGTCCGAGGCCGCTATGGTCAAGGCCGTCAAGGATCACAAGGCCGGCTTCGTTCAGTCCGATTCCACGCTGACCCCCGACATGACCATGGAGCAGGTCATTGAGCTCAAGGAGAAGACCAGTCACTCCACTATGCCGGTCACCGACGACGGCACCCCCAAGGGCAAGCTCCTGGGCATCGTCACCAGCCGCGATTATCGCCCCAGCCGCGATGACCATCAGAAGAAGGTCTCCGAGTTCATGACCCCGCGTGAGCAGCTCATCGTGGGCGACAAGAACATCAGCCTCAAGGTTGCCAACGACGTCATTTGGGACAACAAGCTCAACGCCCTGCCGATCGTCGACGACAACGATCACCTTATGGGCATCGTCTTCCGCAAGGACTACGACAGCCACAAGACCAACCCCAACGAGCTGCTCGATAACGACAAGCGCTACATGGTCGGCGCCGGTATCAACACCCGCGACTATGCCGAGCGCGTGCCGCT
>CALJCO010000078.1 GCA_938023905.1 uncultured Collinsella sp.
TGATCCGGTCCGACCGGGCCGCGCGGCAAGGAGATATATTGCCAGACCGGAGGGGCGCCGGGGGCGGGAATCTGGGCGTACACATTTCCTACACAATTTGGGATCCGACTAACGTTTGCCAGCCGTTAACTACCGCTCACCGAGCATCTCTTTATATAAGGCAGTCTCATGGTTAAAGCGGATACGTTCCCCTAGCTAAAGCACAGCCAGCATCGAGCAACTCATCACGTTCTTCCACCGAGAACCCCTCGGCGTAGACGCGCACCACTGGTTCGGTCCCGCTAGGACGGACCAGCAGCCACGTGTCATCCTCGAATGCTAAACGCAAGCCATCCATATGACTAACGTTTTGCGGCACCTTGCCACAAATCGACTTGGGGTTTACGCCCGGCAGCAGGGTTCGTAACGTTTCGGCATCTTCGGCCTCAAGGCGCAAATCGCGTCGACCGTAACTCGTCTTACCAAAACTGTCCTCGAGTTGGTCGACCAGAACGCCCAAAGGCGCGTCCGTCTTTGCCATAAGCTCACACAGAATCAGACAGGCGAGGATTCCATCGCGCTCGGGCATATGCGCGGCGATGCCGATACCACCGGCTTCCTCGCCGCCTATGAGGACGCCACCCTTCTTCATCTCTGCCGCTATATATTTGAAACCGACTGGTTTGACGGTCACGCGGCAGCCAAGCGCCTCGGCAATGCGACGCACGAGCGTCGAGCACGAAAGATTGACGACGACGCGTCCCTCCAAATTACGAAATTGAACCAAGTCGCCCAAAACGAGCGCCATGATCTGATGCGGATGTATATATCTGCCGCGCTCGTCAACCGCGCCGATACGGTCGGCGTCGCCGTCGGTCACCAGGCCAGCGCAAGCTCCGTCCTCGATAACCGTATGCTCGCAAGCGTCCACCCACGGCTCAACGGGGTCGGGGCAGATATCTTCTTGGTCAGGCGCCTGCCCGGCGTGAATCTCGTGCACCTCAACGCCAAGCTCGCGCAGCAAGTCGGCTAGATAGCCCTGGGCTGCGCCGCCCATGGGGTCAACAACCACGCGCAGGTGCGCGGCGCGGATGGCTTCGGCATCGACAAACGATGCCACCGCTTGCATATAGTCAGGAATGATATCCGCGGTGCGATATTGCCCCTCGATCCCCATTGGCTCGGGAGCCATGGTCTCTTCGAGCTCTTCGATGACATCCTGGTTGGCGGTCGAGCCGTCACCCATGCGAATCTTGAGACACAGATAACCCTGCGGATGATGGGACCCCGTCACCATGAGCGCGCCGCACGCCTCACCGTCATAAGCCGCCGCCCACGTAAGGGCAGGGGTCGGAACAGGTCGCGAAGCGAGCACGGCGTCTAGCCCGTGCGCTGCTAGCACACCCGCCGCAAGCTCAGCGAACTCGCGCGCCAGGGGCCGAGTGTCGAACCCTATATATACCGTTTTGCCCGGATTGGTCTTTTGCCACAACTCGCCGACGGCATCGGCGATACGGGCAACGTTATCGGCAGTGAAGTCCTCATCGACGCGAGCGCGCCAACCGTCAGTTCCAAAATGAATTATCGCGCACACGCGCAGACACCTCACAGTGTTTGGATCATGGTACGCATGAGGTATACCCGCGATACACGCTCGGCAACCTGCCGGCACCAGCATTCACCATTTGGGCAAATGCTGCCGAGGACATGCAGGCAATAAAAAAACCGCCCCGTATGGAGCGGTTTTGCCCTTTATATATCGAGCGCCTCGGCCATCGCTGCCGTAGTGATTGCCGTGGTTCCACAGCAACTGCCCACCATTGCGGCACCGGCATGTCTCCATTCGATGCATGCGCGCGCGAAAGCTTCGGGGTTCTCGTGCCATACGGGGCCATCCTGAGTCTGGACCGGATCGCCCACGTTGGGACGCACCGTGACGGGAGTAGTCGCCGATGCAACCATCCTGGGCACCGCCGCGTTCGCGGCCGCAAGCGAACAGCAATTAACACCAACCGAGTTTGCGCCGTGTTTTTCGGCGTACAAAACGGCTGCCTCGATGTTGAGGCCATCGCCCAACAGGTCGCCCTTATCGTCAACGACAAAACTCACCAGAACAGGCATGCCGTCGGCGGCATCTCGGGCGCCGGCAAGCATGGGCTGCAAATTACGGATAGACGTCACCGTCTCGATCAGCAGACCGTCAACACCAGCATTGAGCAAGGCGTGCGCCTGTTCGCGCGCAATGCCTCGGATCTCACGAAACTCGGCCGAGTCCTCGGCAAACCACTCAATACCGATCGGACCCATCGAGCCCAGCAGCAGCTGAGGGTGCGCCTGGCGGGCATCGTCGACGGCCCCGCGATTGACCTCCGCCACGGACGGCGCAATCTGGTCGTGCTTGAGGGCATAGCTTGATGCCTGAAAGGTATTGGTAATGAGTACCTGCGCGCCGGCGGCGACATACAAGCGATGGATACGAGAAACGGTCTGCGGCTCTGCCAGATTCCAAAACGCCGGTGGAATATCGGCGGCGTCGTACTCACTCAACAGAACACTGCCCATGGGGCCCTGCGCCAACAAGGTCTCGCTCGACAAGCGGCGCGTAAGTTCCTCGGCACCAAAGCGATTGTAATAACTCGTATCCATATATATCCCGCTATTCCTCGACGCTGATTCCCTGCTTTTCGAGATAGGCGAGCCAGCGGTTCATCGTGTCCTCGGATAGCGCATGCTCCATCATGCAGGCCTCGGAATCGGCTCGCTCAAATTCGACACCGAGCTCCTGAACCAAAAACGTGCGGACGAGGCGATGACGGTACCAGATAGCCGTGCCAACCTCGCGGCCGCGATCGGTCAGGACTACCTTGCCGTAGTGCGATTGCTCGACAAGCTCGGATGCCTTGAGCGCCGAAACCGCTTTATTGACCGATGCCTTGGAGACGCCAAGGCGCTGCGCGATGTCGACCGATCGCACGCCGTTGGTTTCCCCCTCTTCGCTTTCAATGCGAACCATGCACTCCAAGTAGTCTTCGTTCGCCACCGTCAGATGTAGTTCGCGCGAGCTATTTGTCGTATCCATGATCTTCCGTCCCTTCTGCATTCATTGGCTGATTCTACCCCATCCAAGCGTCGCGGTATGCCGTGGCATACCGTGCTAGAGTTCTTGTTGCACACGACGACCAAGATTGGAGCGGTCTTTATGGAAAACACCACCACGAACCCCGATGTCCTCGAGCGCTTTTTGCGCTACGTCCAGATCAACACGCAGTCCGAGGATGCAAACTGCGACCAGGTACCCTCGAGCGCCGTTCAGTTTGACCTTGCCAACGTGCTGGCTGAAGAGCTGCGCGAGCTTGGTGCGGAAGATGCCCACGTGACCGAGCACGCCTATGTCTGCGCGCATATCCCCGCAAGTGTGGGCGCTGAGGACAAGCCCGCCCTGGGCCTGATCGCCCATCTCGACACCACCGAAGTTGCACCGGGCGCCGGCGTGAAGCCGCACATCGTACACTACGAGGGCGGCGACCTGGTCTGCGGCACGGTTGACGGTAAGCCCGTTGCCATGAGTACCGCCAAGCTTCCCGCCCTGAACGACCTCGCGGGTGAGGACCTGGTCTGCAGCGATGGCACCACGCTGCTGGGCGCGGACGACAAGGCAGGCGTCGCCGAGATCATGTCGCTTGTCGCGCGTATCGCTCAGGACCCTTCTCTGCCCCATCCCGCACTCGGCATTTGCTTCTGCCCTGACGAGGAGATCGGCCACGGAGCCGAGCTGCTGGATATCGATACCTTTGGCTGCAAGTACGCCTACACGGTCGACGGCGGCCCCATCGGCGAGCTGGAGTGGGAGTGCTTTAATGCCGCTGAGGCGACCGTCTGCTTTGAGGGCCAGTCCATCCACCCGGGCGACGCCAAAGGCCGTATGGTTAACGCAGGCAATCTGTTCTGCGACTTCAACGCGTTGCTCCCCTACGTGCAGCGCCCGGAGTATACGGAAGGCTACGAGGGCTTTTATCACCTTGAGGGTGTATCTGCAACCGTCGATCACGCCACAGCGCGCTATATCGTCCGCGACCATGACGCAGCCAAGTTCCAGCAGAAACTCGACCTTATTGATGCCGCCGCCTCGATGCTCAACCAGCGCTTGGGTGACAAGCGCGTGACGGTCGAGATTAAGCAGCAGTATCGAAATATGGCCGAGATCGTTCGTGACTATCCCGAGCTTATTGATGTTGCCAAGGAAGCCTACCTTGCCTGCGGCGTTGAGCCCCAAGTGCTGCCGATTCGCGGCGGCACCGACGGCGCGCAGCTGTCGTTCCGCGGTCTGCCCTGCCCCAACCTTTCCACCGGCGGCTATTGCTACCACGGCGTCAACGAGTTTGTCCCGGTCAGTTCGCTCGTCAAGATGACCGACGTCCTGCAGGAGCTCGTCGCCCGTTTCGCATAAGCCTGGCTGCATAAGCCCAAAAGACGAATCGCCCCGTCCTCTACAGAGAACGGGGCGGTTTTTGATACAAGGGGAGTAGTCAACATCGCAGGTTGAGCCAACGTCAGCGAGCGACGTCCAAGGCGAACAAGTTGGCATGAAAAAGGCAGGGCATTGACCTTCTGGTCATGCCCTGCCTTTTGAATGACAAATTGTCGCCTTGGACGTCGCGCAGCGTCGAGTCGTTACGGCGTTTGGTAAAACGCCGTAACTTAGTAGTTGGCCTCGTAACCGTTGCCGTCGCCGGTGGGCTGTTCGTAGTAGTCCGAATCGCTCGAATCGCTTGAGCCATCGGAATCGTCAGAGCTGACCGATGAGGTTGCGGTGCCGTTTGCGTAGTCGTCAGACGTGTTGTTGCTGAGGTCGCCGATCGTAGAGCTGGAGCCGTCGGAAAGACCCATGGTGTTGGGACCCTTGGGATCCTTGCCGGCATCGACGCGCTCCATCATTTCCTTGAGCTCGTCCTCGTAGACAAAGACGTAGCTCACACCGTCAATCATGGTGCTGTCGTCGGCGTACGAAGGCAGGTTGGCCGAGTAGATACCGTCGACATCCATACCGCGCATGGCGTTGACCGTAGAGACGATATCCTGAACGCTCATATCGGTCACGAGCATATCGGACAGCGAATTAACCAGGCCAAAGATCTTCGTGGCATCGAAGTTATTGAGAATCTGGTTGGCAAGGGCGCCAAGCACCTGACGCTGGTGGCGCATGCGCGTGTAATCGCCGTCGGCATAGGTGTAGCGGCAGCGGGCATAGGTAAGGGCGGTGGCACCGTCCATATGCTGCTGGCCAGCGGTAATCTTAATATCCAGGTGCTCGGGGTCGTCAACATCATCGGTTGCGTTAATGTCGATACCGCCAACCGAATCAATCAGCGCCTGCATACCGTCGAAGCTAACCTCGGCATAGTGGGAAATCTGAACACCGCACAGCTCGTTGACCGCCTCGACCATGGCCTCGGCGCCGCCAACGGTATGGCAGGCGTTGATCTTCATGGTCTCGCCCTTGTACTCGACCTTGGTGTCGCGCGGAACGGAAATGAGCGTCGCCTGCTTTTGCGTGGGGTCGATGCGTGCCAGGATAATCGAGTCGGCACGATACGTATCCTCGCCCGGACGGCCGTCGGTGCCAAGAAGCAGCACGTAGAACGGATCCTTTGCCTCATCGGTGTCAACCAGAACCCGACGCAGATTGTCAGTAATGACATTAGAATCGCCGAGCTTGCCCATAATGGTGGCAAACCACAGGCCGGCAGCGGTAGTGGCACTCAGCAGCACGCCAAGCACGACAATGAGCGCGACGTGACGAATCGTGTGGCTACGGCGACGTTGACGAGCGCGCTCGGAATAGCGAGCCACGTTATCGCGACTGTAGATCTTGGCCTGCGCACCAGTTGAGGGTCTTCGGGTGGTGGTATCTGCGAGGGGCTTTTTATTAAACATAGGCAACCTGTATTAGTAGATGACGGGATCGGGGACGGTAGCATGCTCGACATGCGCGCCAAGCGCCTGCAGCTTTTCGACAAACTGCTCGTAGCCGCGCTTGATGTGATGGATAGCCGAAACCTCGGTCGTCCCGTCGGCGATCAAGCCCGCTACGACGAGGGCCGCTCCGCCGCGCAGATCGGGCGAGGTAACCTGTGCACCCGAGAAGCCCTTGACGCCATGAATCATGGCATGATGGCTCTCGATACGAATGTCGGCACCCATGCGCACCAGCTCAGAGGCAAACATAAAGCGATTCTCGAAGATGTTCTCGGTAATAACGGAACTGCCGCCGGAGAGGGCGGAGAGCACCATAATTTGTGCCTGCATGTCGGTCGGGAAGCCGGGGAACGGAAGCGTCTGGATGTCGACAGGCTTGATACGCTCGGCACGGTTCACATGGACGCCATCCTCGACGCGCTCGCAGTCGATACCCATGAGCTCCATCTTCTTGAGCACCATACCCAAGTGAATGGGACAAAAGCCCGTGACATCGACACCGCGATCGTCTGCCATCAACGCACCGGCGACGATAAAGGTACCGGCCTCGATGCGGTCGCCCACTACGCGATGGGTAACAGGATGGAGCTCTTCCACGCCTTCGATAGTCACGACGGGCGTACCGGCGCCAACAATCTTGGCACCCATTTCGTTGAGCATGTTGGCGAGATCGACGATCTCGGGCTCGCGGGCGGCATTGTCGATAACCGTGGTGCCCTGCGCGCGCACGGATGCCATAATGAGGTTCTCGGTCGCACCGACACTGGCAAACTCGAGCGTGACGGTGGTACCGCGCAGGCCCTGAGGCGCGCTGGCGTTGATATAGCCGTGGGCGGTATCAAACTCGACGCCCAGGGCCTCGAGACCCAGAATATGCATGTCGATCTTGCGGGCACCTAGGTTGCAGCCGCCCGGCATGGCGATCTTGGCGCGATGGAAACGGCCCAGCAGGGGTCCCATCACGGCGGTGGAAGCACGCATCTTGGCAACGAGCTCGTAGGGGGCCTCCCAAGAATCGACCTGAGAGGTATCAATCTCGAGCGTATGCTCGTCGAGAACATCGATCGTAGCGCCCATGCCCTTGAGCACCTTGCCCATCACGTGGACATCGGAAATATCGGGCACGTTCTGCAGCGTCGTCTTGCCCGGCGCCAGAAGCGTTGCCGCCATGAGTTTGAGCGCGGAGTTCTTAGCACCCGAGACGGGCACGGAGCCTCCGATGGCGTGGCCACCCTCAACGCGGATAATATCCAAGGTCTACCCTTTCAAAAAGCATGCCCGGGGTGGCCAAGCCATCCCGGGCATGATGTGTTCGCAAATGGTCGAACGCTAAATCGTTTGACTATTGGGCAAGCTTGAGCTTACACCATGCGATTTCATTATAGAGGTAGGCGCGGCGTGCATCATCCTCCGACAAATTACCCAGCTTCTCTTCAAAACCTTGAATATCAGCTTTAAGCTTGTCGGCATCGACGGTCGCCAAATCGCAAGCGCGCTCGGCGAGAACGGTCACGACATCGTCCGCAACCTGGGCATAGCCGCCGGCCACGGCAAACGTGTGGTCGACAGTGCCCATGGCCTTATCGGAAACGCGAACGTAACCGCGGTCGATCGTGCAGATCTCGCTGGAGTGAGCAGGCAGAACGCCAAACTCGCCATCCGTGGACGGAATCGACACAAACGCAGCGTCGCCCTCATAGGCGCAGCTCACGGGGCACACGATGCGGATACGCATAACCTACTTCTCCCCCATCTTGCGGGCGCGCTCGCGCACGTCCTCAATCGTGGAAGCATAGCGGAAAGCCTGCTCGGGCAGGTCATCGGCCTTGCCGTCGACAATCTCGGCGAAAGAGCGGACGGTATCCTCGACGCGGACGTAGACACCGGGGTTACCGGTGAACTTCTCGGCGACGTGGAAGGACTGCGAGAGGAACTGCTGAATCTTACGGGCACGGTTGACCGTAAGGCGCTGTTCCTCGGACAGCTCGTCCATACCCAGAATGGCGATGATGTCCTGAAGGTCGGAGTACTCCTGCAGGAGCTCCTGGACCTTGACGGCGACACGGTAGTGCTCCTCGCCGACGATCGAGGGATCGAGAGCGTCGGAGGAAGACGCGAGCGGGTCGATAGCCGGGAACAGGCCGAGCGACGAAATGCTACGCGAAAGAACCGTGGTAGCGTCGAGGTGCGTAAACGTCGTGGCAGGCGCCGGGTCGGTCAGGTCGTCTGCGGGGACGTAGACAGCCTGGACGGAGGTAATGGATCCCGTCTTGGTCGAGGTAATGCGCTCCTGGAGGTCACCCATCTCGGTAGCCAGTGTGGGCTGGTAACCAACGGCGGACGGCATACGGCCCAGCAGTGCGGAAACCTCGGAACCCGCCTGGGAGAAGCGGAAGATGTTGTCGATGAACAGCAGGACGTCCTGGCCGCGATCGCGGAAGTACTCAGCGGTGGTAAGGCCGGCCAGACCGATGCGCAGACGCGCTCCAGGCGGCTCGTTCATCTGACCATAAACCAAGCAGGTCTTGTCGATAACGCCAGACTCGCTCATCTCGAGGAACAGGTCGGTGCCCTCGCGGGTACGCTCGCCGACACCGGTGAACACCGAGGTGCCGCCGTGCTCCTGGGCGAGGTTGTTGATAAGCTCCTGAATCAGAACGGTCTTGCCGACGCCGGCGCCGCCGAACAGGCCGGTCTTGCCGCCACGGATGTAGGGCTCGAGCAGGTCGACGGCCTTGATGCCGGTCTCGAAGATCTCGGTCTTGGTGGTGAGCTCGTCAAAGCGGGGCGCTGCATGGTGGATGGGGTAGAACTCCTCCACCTCGGGCATGGGCTTGCCGTCGACGGGCTTGCCCATGACGTTCCAAATGCGACCGAGCGTCTTGGGACCAACGGGCATCTTCATGGGCTCACCGGTATCGGTGGCGATGAGGCCGCGTTGCAGGCCGTCGGTCGAGGACATGGCGACCGTGCGGACGACGCCGCCCGGAAGCTGGCTCTCGACCTCAAGGATCGTGCTCAGATGACCGATCGGGGTCTCGGCCTCGACCGTGAGCGCGTTGTAGATCGGGGGCACCGCGCCGTCAAACTTGACGTCGACGACAGGGCCGATGATTCGCACGATGCGACCATCACCGGCAGTCGTCTTCTTGGTGGCTTCCTCGACCGCAAGCTTTACGGTGTTATTAGCCATTACTGTTCCTCCAATGCTGAGGCTCCGCCGACGATCTCGTTGATCTCGGTCGTGATCGAAGCCTGGCGCACGCGACTATACGTGCGGGTAAGGGTCGAGATGATCGCGGTGGCGTTTTCCGTCGCGGAGTGCATGGCCTTGCGGCGTGCACCCTGCTCGGCAGCCGCCGAATCGATCAGGGCCTGGTAGATGACCGTCAGGATATAAGACGGCACAAGCTTGCCGAGAACATGCTCGGGAGAGGGCACGAACTCGAACGTGGACGAGATGCGCTTAGGGGCGTCGGTCTCGTTCTTACGCGGACCGTGGGCCATAGCGATCATCTCGGGGTCGAGCGGCAACAGATGCTCGACGCGAAGCTCCTGATCCACGCGGTTCTTGGCGTGGTGGTAGACAAGCTCGACACGGTCAAGCTCACCGGCACGATACGCATCGCAGATATGAGAGGAAATCATGCGGGCCTGATTGAAATCGGGCTCAGAGGAGTTGCCCTCAAAGTGCATGACAACGTTTGCGCGGTCACGGAAATACGTGACCGGCTTACGCCCGCACGCGATGATCTCGCACTCGATGCCGTCGTTCGCCCAAGAAGCGGCGAGCTTTTCGGCCGTGCGCTCCACCGTCGTATTGAAACCGCCGGCAAGGCCGCGGTCCGAGGCAATAACGACAATCAGGCCATGCTTGACGCTCTCATGCTTCTGCAGCATGGGATCGGTGCCCGAACAGGAGGCGTCGCCGGCGACCGTCAACATGACGTCGGTCAGCGCCTCCTTATAGGGCTCGGCCTGCTTGGAGCGATCGAGGGCACGACGGATCTTGGCCGTAGAGACCATCTCCATCGTGCGCGTGATCTGCTTGGTCGTGGTAACCGAGGAGATTCGCTTCTTAATGTCGCGAAGGTTGGCCATGGGGCTTAGTTCTCCTCTGATCCAGAAACATCCGAATGGTGCTTGGCCATGAACTGCTGCTTGAAGTCGCCGATGACGCGCAAGAGCTCAGCCTTGGTGTCATCATCGATCTTCTTGGCGCGAACCTTGTCGAGCAGCGAGCCAAAGCCATTGTCCATGTACTCGATGAGCTCGGCACGGAAGGGCAGCACGTCGGCGATCTCCAGGTCATCCAGGAAGCCCTCGTTGCCAGCGAACAGCGTAACGATCTGCTCGCCAACCTCAAACGGCTTGTAACGCGGCTGCTTCAGGAGCTCGGTCATGCGAGCACCATGGGTCAGCTGCTTCTGAGTAGCCTCGTCGAGGTCGGAGCCGAACTGCGTAAAGCCAGCGAGCTCCTGGTACGAAGCGAGGTCCAGACGGAGGTTGCCGGCGACCTGCTTCATGGCCTTGGTCTGCGCATCGCCACCGACGCGGGACACGGAGATGCCCACGTCGACTGCCGGGCGCTGACCCTGGAAGAAGAGCTCGGACTGCAGGTAGATCTGACCATCGGTAATGGAAATGACGTTGGTCGGAATGTAGGCCGAGACGTCGCCGTCCTGGGTCTCGATGATCGGCAGTGCCGTCATGGAGCCGTAACCGTTCTTCTTGGACATCTTGACGGCACGCTCGAGCAGACGAGAGTGCAGGTAGAAGATGTCGCCAGGATAGGCCTCGCGTCCGGGCGGACGATGCAGCGTCAGCGACATCTGACGGTAGGCCACAGCCTGCTTGGACAGGTCGTCGTAGATGACGAGCACGTGGCCGCCGGGGTTGGTCTCGCTGGCGGGCTTGCCGTCCTCGCCGTTGTACATGAAGAACTCGCCGATAGCGGCACCGGCCATAGGCGCGATGTACTGCATAGGGGCGGAATCGGCAGCGGTGGCCGAAACGATGATGGTGTAGTCGAGCGCACCGTGCTGAGCGAGGGTCTCGCGGATGTTGGCAACCGTGGAGGCCTTCTGGCCGATGGCGACATAGATGCAGACCATGCCCTTGCCGCGCTGGTTGAGAATAGCGTCGATGGCGATGGCGGTCTTACCGGTCTTACGGTCGCCGATGATGAGCTCACGCTGACCGCGGCCAATAGGCACCATGGAGTCGATAGCGAGCAGACCGGTCTGAACCGGCTCGCACACCGGGGTACGGTCGATGACGCCGGGGGCCTTGAACTCGATGGGACGACGGTGCGTAGCGACGATGTCGCCTAGGCCGTCGATGGGCTGGCCGAGCGGATTGACGACGCGGCCGAGCATGGCGCGGCTCACGGGGATATCCATAATGCGGCCAGTGGTGCGGCACTCGTCGCCTTCCTTGATGGAGTCGACGGCACCGAACAGAACGGCGCCGACCTCGTCACGGTCAAGGTTCTGGGCAAGGCCGAAGACGGTCTCACCGGTATCGGAGCTCTTGAACTCCAGAAGCTCGCCTGCCATGGCGCTCTTGAGGCCGGAGACGCGCGCGATGCCGTCGCCTACCTCGTCGACCGTTGAAACCTCATGCGTATCGACCGTCGCGGAGAGGCTCGTGAGCTGCTCCTGCAGTTTCTTGGCGATATCCTGGGCATTGAGGGTTTCGGACATTAGGCTTCACCTCCGTACGAATTAGCAGAGTTTGCGAGGGTCTCCTGCGCGATGCGCAGCTGCGTCTTGACGGAAATGTCACGACGCTCGCCGCGGGCCTCGAGCACCAGGCCGCCCACGATAGACGGGTCGACCTGCTCGATAAGGAATACCTTGCGGCCGAAGTCCTGCTCGCATTTCTTAGTGATGGTTTGACGCAGCTCGTCGTCGAGCGGGATCGCCGTGGTGACGGTCACGCCCACTACATCCTCGTCTTCCTCGGCAACATACTTAAAGGCAGCTGCCACCTTGGGAAGAAGGTCGAGCTGGTCGCGCTTGGACATGGTGTCGAGCACAGCGATGATCTCGGGGCTGGCGCCAGCCAGACGCTCGATCATCTCGAGGTCCTCGAATACATGGTTCTCGGCCTTGGCGGCTTCCAAAAGGGAGCGCGCGTAGGTCTCGAGCACCTTGTCCTGATAGCGGCTAGTCGGCATTCAGGCTACCTGCTTCCTGGATGTAGCGCTCGATGAGCTTCTTCTGCTCGGCCTCGTCCTCGAGTGCCTCGCCCACGATCTTGGTGGCGACGGCAACGGACAGGTCGGCGATAGAGCTCGCGGCACCGGCGTAGATGGACTTGCGCTCGTCCTCGACGGTCGTGTGGGCCTTGGCGATGATCTCCTCGGCCTCCTTGTGAGCAGCCTCGATGATACGGGCGCGCTCGGACTCGGCGTCCTTACGGGCCTCGAGAACGATGTCGGCAGCCTGACGACGGGCGTCGGTAACGATCGAGTCGGACTCAGCGCGCTTGGCGATAGCCTCCTGCTTGGTCTTCTCGGCCTCGTCGAGGCTCTCCTCGATCTTCTTGCCGCGCTCCTCCATGGTTTTCATGATGCCCGGCAGGGCGACCTTGGCCAGCACGATCCAGATGATCAGGAAGGCGATAAGCGCCGGGATGAACTCCGCCATCTTAGGGATGAGGATGTCCGCACCGGCAGCGCCGTCCTCGGCGAACGCGGAAACCGGCATGAGCAGCGCGGCCGCGGACGCGGAGAGTGCGATCGCGCTCTTCTGGGATGAAAGATTCATACTTGACGCTCCGTGCTATTTAACGATCAGCGCGACAACGAAGCCGATCAGAGCCAGAGCCTCGCCGAAGGCGGAGCCCATGATGAAGACGGTGAACACGCGGCCCTGGACCTCAGGCTGACGGGCCATAGCACCCGTAGCACCCAGAGCAGACAGGCCGATAGCAAGACCAGCGCCGATAACACCGAGACCGTAACCGATAACTCCCACGATTCCTCCTTTGTCGTGCGTGTCTTATTTCACGCAGGATAACCTTTTTTATAACTGCCGGGCTCCATGGGTACGGGCACCGGCGGTTTAACGAATTGCTTACCTTTAAGGCGCGAGCGGAAGGCTACTCCTCCTCCGCGACCTCCTCTGCCTCGGAGACATACACGGCGGTAAGGACCGTGAAGACGTAAGCCTGGATGGCGCCGACCACAAGCTCGATCGCATAGATCAGGATGAGGATGGCAAGCCAGGCTAGCGAAGGCAGGGCGCCAACGGCGTGGGCCGCGGAAACCTGCTGAAGCAGCGGCTGCATGAACATGCTCGCCATGATGGCGAACGAGCCCATGACCACGTGTCCTGCGAACATGTTGCAGAACAGACGGACGGCAAGCGTGATGAGACGCAGGAAGGTCGAGAAAAGCTCGACGACCCACACAAGCACGTTCATCGGGAAGCTTACGCCCTGCGGGGCGAGGCTCTTGATGTAGCCGATCACGCCGTGAGCCTTGCATCCGTAGTAGATGAAATACACGAAGGCGAAGATGGCGAGCGCGGCGGTGGAGCCGATTGCGCCGGTGCCGGGCTTCATTCCCGGAATCAGGCCGATCATGTTATTGATCAGGATGAACAGGAAAAGCGAGCACAGGAACGGGAAGTGCTTCTTCCAGTTCTCACCCACGACGCCCTTGCCGATATCGTTCTCGACGTACTCGATGATGTACTCGAAACCGTTGACGAAGAAGCCCTTGGGGACCAGGGTCTGCTTCTTCTTGAACACGGCCAGGACGATCAGGAGCACGATCGTGGAGACGATCAGCCAAAACGAGTACTGCGTGATGCCGCAGCTCAGATCGCCCACGACAGGGGTGGAGCTGAACTCGCTGACCAGATGATTAATCTCATCAGGCAGCTTTTCAAAAATTTCCACGACTTACCTTTCGACCTCATGAGGATCTCGCAGCGCCTTGACGACACGAACCGTGCAGGCAGCCATAAAGGCCACGAAGCCGATCGCCTCGCCCAGGAGGAACATGCGAAATGCCTCTCCGAACAACACAAACACAACCAAGGTAAAGACGAGCAGGGCGATTGCCGAGACCGCAAGACTCACCATACCCTTGAGCATGTCCGCATTCTGTTTATCGTCAAGAACCGGCTTGAGCGTAAAGACAAAGGGAAGGAAGGCAATTGCGCCCGCGATGGCGCCTGCAACGATAGCGAGCAGATCGGCTATCTGAAACACTGGCGTCCTCACTTTCCTTTTTAACGCTTCACAGAACAGTTCCCGCCAAACATTGGTGACTATTGTACGAGCCAATCGCTAAAGTACAACCGAAAAAGCATCGGTTAATACGCACCTGTTCGTTTTCTTAAGACCTTCTTTATGCCGCAGGTACGGTAATACGTTTTTCTCGAACCCTGCAGGGCAAAACGTCCGTTAACAGGAGTGCGCGCGGTCGCCTTTTGTTCGTCCGCGCGCACCGTTTCTTCGTATTTGCAGCCGCGGCCGTTTAGCCCAGCGACTAGAGCGTGCCGTAGATGCGGTCGCCGGCGTCGCCGAGGCCGGGAACGATGTAGGCAGCCTCGTTGAGATGGTCGTCGATGGCGCAGGTATAGATATGTACATCGGGATCCTTCTCGGTCAGCGACTTGAGGCCCTCGGGGGCCGCGACGATGCACAGCATGCGGATGTCCTTGACACCGCGCCCGCGCAGGTAGCTGATGGCCATCTCGGCCGAACCGCCCGTGGCGAGCATGGGGTCGACGACCAGGCAGATGCGCTGGTCGATATCCTTGGGCATCTTGCAGTAATACTCGTGCGGCTCGTGGGTGACCTCGTCGCGCTCCATGCCGATGTGGCCCACGCGAGCGGAGGGCACCAGGTCGAGGATGCCGTCGACCATGCCAAGGCCCGCACGCAGGATGGGCACGATGGCGAGTTTCTTGCCGGCGAGCTGCTTAAACGTTGCGGTGGTGATAGGGGTCTCGACCTCGACGTCTTCCATAGGCAGGTCGCGCATGGCCTCGTAGCCGTCAAAAAGCGCGAGTTCGCGCACGAGCTGACGGAACTGGTTGGTGCCGGTGTTTTTGTCGCGCAGGATCGACAGCTTGTGCTGGACGAGCGGGTGATCGACAAGCGTCACACGGGACGCATCGTAGGTGACGGTCATGGGTTGATTGCCCCTTTCGTTGCGGCCGCAAAACGGCCTTGCTGACAAGGCGCGCAGCAATGTTGCCGCCGCACGCCATGCATTAGTTTAGCGGTTTGTTGTATCGAGCAGCCCATCGCAGCCCTACTGTGCGGTACTGAGCGAGCGCCTGACTGCATCACACCAGCCCGCAAGGTTTTGTTCGCGGCGCTCGGCGGACATGTGGGGAAGGAAGGTCCTAACGATCTGGGCATTTTGCTCCAGCTCTTCCAGGTCTTCCCAATAGCCGACGGCAAGACCCGCCAAGTACGCGGCACCGATTGCCGTGGTCTCCACCGTCTCGCATTGCAGCACGGGAATATCCAGCAGGTCGGCCTGGAATTGCATGATGAACTCGTTGCGCGAGGCACCGCCATCGACAGACAGGCGCTCGATCGAAAGCCCCACGTCCTGCTCCATGGCGCGCAGCACGTCGTAGCTCTGATATGCCATGGATTCGCAGGCGGCACGTACGATGGTCGCACGGCTCGAGGCGCCGGTCAGACCGCACACGATACCGCGGGCATGCGGGTCCCACCAGGGAGCGCCCAGACCCGCAAAGGCGGGAACGAAGTAGCAGCCCTCGTTGTCGCTAATCGAAGCGGCGAGTTGTGCCGACTCGCTCACGCTCGAGATGATGCCCATGTTGTTGCGAAGCCAGTTCATGGTGGAACCGGCAGCAAAGATGGAGCCCTCGAGCGCATAGCTGATCTTCCCGTTCGCAGCGATACCGATGGTGGAGACCAGACCGTTCTTGGATTCGACGATCTCGTCGCCGGTGTTCATGAGCATAAAGCAGCCCGTGCCATAGGTGTTTTTGGTCTGGCCGGGATGGAAGCAGCAGTGACCGAACAGCGACGCCTGCTGGTCGCCCGCCACACCCATGATGGGCGGCATGTTGGTCATGATGTCGCTCGCGACGCGGCCGTAGTCACCCGAGCTCCAGCGAACCTCGGGCATCATGGAACGTGGAACGTCAAAGAGCGCCAGCAGGTCGTCGTCCCAATCGAGCGTATAGATATTAAAGAGTGCCGTGCGGCTGGCATTGGTGTAGTCGGTGGCAAAGACCTGGCCGCCGGTGAGGTTGTAGATGAGCCAGGTGTCGATGGTGCCAAACATGAGGTCGCCCGCCGCCGCGCTCTCGCGTGCGCCGTCGACGTTGTCGAGAATCCACTGTACCTTGGAGGCCGAGAAATACGGGTCGAGCGTGAGTCCCGTGCGGGAGCGCACCAGCTCCTCGCAACCCTGTTCAACCAACGCGTCGATTGCCGGCGCGGTACGGCGGCACTGCCATACGATGGCGTTATAGATCGGCTGACCGCTCACGCGGTCCCAGACCACCGTGGTCTCGCGCTGGTTGGAGATGCCGATGGCGGCAATGCGGTCGGAGTGGATACCGCTCTTAAACTGGACTTCCATCATGACGGCGATCTGGCTGGCAAGGACCGCCATGGGGTCTTGCTCTACCCAACCGGGACGTGGGAAGCTGGTTTTGACGCTGCGACGTGCCTGCGCGACGATGCATCCGTACTCGTCGACGATGGTCGCAAGTACCGAGGTGGTGCCGCAGTCGAGCGCCATGATGTAGGAACCGCCAAAGTTAAACGAGGCATCTTCCATGCCCAGGCTGCCCAGATTCAACGACATCGCTTACACCTTTCTATTGCATCGGGTCGGACAGGACCCGTTCGATCTCTGATGCGGGAAGTGCGCCTTGGCGCAGGATCTGGAGCCCGCCGTGCTGGAACGACACGATGGTCGAGGCGTCGCGACACGGGGTCTCACCGGCGTCGACGGCAACATCGACCCCCTCCAGGATGCGACCCTCGACGGCGGCAAAGCTTGCCGGCGAGGGCGCACCGTGCGTGTTGGCGCTGGTGCAGGCAAGGGGGCTGCCACAGGCGCGAATGAGCGCCTGCACCACGGGCGAGGCCGAAGCGCGAAGTGCCACCGTGTCGTCGGCGGCGCGCATAAAGGTCGGCACGCAGGGGGCCGCCTTGACCACGATAGTCAGGGCGCCCGGCCAGCATCGTCGGGCGAGCACGCGGGCCTCGTTAGGGATATCCACGCCATAGCGGTCGAGCGCTTCGACGCCATCGACCAGCCAAGCGACGGTTTGCGTGAGTTCACGTTGCTTGAGAGTGAAGATGCGGCGGTAGCCGGTACCGAGCGCAGGGACCGCGGCGCCATTGACGGTGGCTTGCGGGTCGCGCGGCCACGAGGGGGATTCGCTTGTGTCTTGGGGTGCGGCGTCCGAAAAGGCGTTAACTGCCACAGCGACACCATAGACGGTCTCGGTCGGGATCAGGGCCAGACCGCCACAGCCGAGCACCTCGGCCGTGTGCTCGACGGCAAGCCGATGCGGCTCGCGCGCTCCCTCGTATACCCGATAGACCGTCTGCATGTGTATGCCAGCCCCTTACGCTCTGGTGCAAGTTTGTTTACTGTGGGGCATTCTCGCACGAAACGTTCAATCTATTTGCCCAGAGCGCATGTTGGTTTGGTGAGCGGCTCTAGTAGTCGGTGAAAGTAAGGGGGTTATTGGACGGCTACGAACTTCTTTGGTCTTCCGGCGTGACGTTCTTGGGCGGCGTAACGCTCGATACTGTCTATCGTTATCATCCGACGGCCGTCGACGAGTTCAACATCGAGTTTGCCGGCTTTGACCAGCGCGGTAATCCGCGGAGCGGAGACTTTGAGGTCCAGCGCTGCGTCTTTAAATGTTCGGCACGCCGCTTCCCGAGCGTCCTCGTGGTCGATTTCGACTGAAAGGGCCACGACCTCGGCCGAGCGTTCGTACCCTGCCGGAGTCAAACCGTTGTTGAGGTCGTCGGCCAAAAACGCCATCAGTGCCTCGGTAGCATGGGCAATCGCTTCTTCGCGCGTATCGCCATCGGCAAAGGCGCCGGGAATCTGCGGGAAGCTAGCGCAGTAACCGTCGTCTTCTTTTATGAGAACGCAGTCATAGGTAAATCGCTGCCTCATTTTGCCTCCAACTACCATCCAGCTTGGCGACGAATACTTGCCCACGTGCCCTTCTTTGGTCGATCACCACCAGAGCCGTTCACGGTGACAACACGGTCACCAGAAACATACTTAGCATGACTACCGACTTGCGCGACCTTCACGAATCCATCGTGCTTGAGTAGGGCAATGATTTCCCGAAAGGTAGGAGGTTGCATGGGCCGACCTCTTTCAGCCGTCCTAATTATAAACTAATTTATAGTTTTTGCTAACCAGTTAATAAATATTACTGGCGCTGTTTGGGCTCGGTGACGATGGCTCGGACGATGCGGGGGCGATCGGTGAGGTCGTGGACGATGCGCACGTCCGACAGACCCGCTTGGCGGCAGAGCTCGGCCGCAGCGTCGAGCGCGCCCTCGTAGAGCTCGCAGGCAAAGAGGCCGCCGGCGCGCAACATGTAGGGCGCCGCGTTGAGCAGGCGACGGAAGATATCGAGGCCGTCGGCGCCACCCTCGAGCGCCAGATCGGGCTCAAAGTCCTTGACCTCGTGCGGCAGCGAGCGCATGACATCGGTGGGGATGTAGGGCGGGTTGGAGACGAGTACGTCAAAGGTGCCCCACTCTTCACGGGGAATGGAGCTCACCAGGTTCGTGAGGCTGAAGGCGACCTCATCGGACGTGAGGCCAAGCGCATCGCGGTTTTTGGTAGCAAGGTCGATGGCGCGCGGCTCGATATCGGTAGCAGTGCAGGTGACGTGGCCGCGACGCTCCCAGGCGATCGAGAGCGAGATACAGCCCGTGCCGCAGCCGACCTCGAGAACGCGGGCAGTGCGGGGCTCGGCTGGGGCAGGCGCAGCGGCATCCTGAGCTGAAACCGTCTCCTGGTCGGCACCCTCGATGGCGATGCCGCATTCGTCGAGCTCGGGCTCGGCGGCTTCCGCGGCTTCGGCTTCTGCTGCTTGCGCGGCGGCTTCCTCGGCCTCGCGATCGGCCAGTTCCTCGGCATAGGCACGGCTGCCCAGTACGTCGCCGCCTAGCGCCGCCTCATCGGCAGCCGTCAGGTTAGCGGCACGGCGCTCGGCAGTCGCCCGTTCGTCTGCCAGCGCGGCCTCGGCCTTGCGTGCCTCCTCGACCTCATCGTTCCAAGGCAGCTCAACACGCTGACGGGCAGCAGCCTCGGGGCTCAGCACCTCGGCATCCAGATAATTGAGGACTTCCTCGACGAGCATCTCGGTTTCGGGGCGCGGAATGAGCACACCGGGAGCGCACGCGACGTCAATCATGCGAAACTGCGTGCTGCCGGTAATGTACTGTAGCGGCTCGCCTTTGGCGCGACGAACGACGGCCGCATGCATGGTCTCGAGCTGGGCCGCGTTAAGCGTCTCGTCCATACGCATATATAGGTCAATGCGCGCCAGGCCCGTGGCGGCGCACAGCAGCCACTCGGCAGAAAGACGGGGGTGCTCCTCGCCGCGCTCGGCCAGGTACTCCTTGGTCCACTCGAGACAACGCTTGATGGTCCAGATCTCGTTTGCCATGGGGTCCTCCCCTCTTAAGCGCCGGGCGGCGCGCGAATGTCGGAGCAGATTGTAAGCGAGGCCAGCGCTTGGCAAGGGACGATTGAAGGCGATTATCGAGAATCAGCCCAGAATTTTGTACCGAGCTCGCTCAAAGTGTTCGTTCGTCGACGTCTAGATTTGCATTCGTCAAGCTTTTGGCAAGGTTGCCCCAAAACTGACCAATATCTAACCAAGAACTTGCCACATCGCTTGACGCACGACCCATCAAAAATCGCTCCGCGACTTCTTGAACGATATTTTGAGCAATATTTTCGATAGCGGACTTATGCCGTCAATTACCTTAAGCAGGTAAGCAGCTCAAATGACATCACAGCCGACTGAATAAAATATCAAGGCAATGTCACCAATGACTCCCTACGGATCATTTGACAACCAAGGAAACGCCGATGTTTTGGCAATGTCAGCGAGCGCCGCCCAGAGCGAACAAGTTGGCATGAAAAAGGCAAGGCATAGACCTTCTGGTCATGCCTTGCCTTTTGAATGACAAATTGTCGCTCTGGGCGGCGCGCAGCGTCGAGTCGTTACGCGGTTTGTAAAACCGCGTAACCTACACGGCCTGTGCCAGCTTCTCGGCACGCTCGGCGGCGGCGAGCGCCTCGATGACGGTGCCGAGCTGGTCGCCCAGGAGGACGCCGTTGTAGGTGGAGTTGAAGCCGATGCGGTGATCGGTCACGCGGTCCTGGGGCTGGTTGTAGGTACGGATCTTCTCGGAACGGTTGCCGTGGCCGATCTGGCTCTGGCGCTCGGCACCGAGCTCCGCCTGCTGCTTCTCGAGCTCCATCTCGTACAGACGGGCGCGCAGCATCTGCATGCAGACTTCGCGGTTCTGGATCTGGGAGCGCTGTTCCTGCGACTGCACCACGGTGTTGGTGGGCAGGTGGGTAATGCGCACGGCGGAATACGTGGTGTTAACGCACTGACCACCAGGGCCGGAGGCGCAGTAGGTATCGATGCGCAAGTCGGACTGGTTGATCTGAACGTCGATCTCCTCGGCCTCGGGAAGCACGGCGACGGTTGCCGTGGAGGTCTGGATACGGCCCTGGGACTCGGTCTTGGGAACGCGCTGGACGCGGTGCACGCCGGACTCGAACTTCATGACGGAGTAGACGCGGTCGCCCTCGACCTTGAACTCGATGGACTTAAAGCCGCCGGCCTCGCTGGGGCTGGAATCGAGCACAGTGGTCTTCCAGCCGCGCGATTCGCAGAAACGCTGATACATCTTGTACAGGTCGCCGGCAAAGATGGCTGCCTCATCGCCACCGGCGGCGGAGCGAATCTCGACGATGGTGTTCTTGTCGTCGTTGGGGTCGCTCGGGATGAGCATGTACTTAATGTCTTCCTCGAGCTGGGGAAGCTTGGCCTCGTTTTCGGAGATGTCCATCTGGAGCATCTCCTTCTCATCGGCATCGGTGGTATCGTGGAGCATTTCCTTGGCAGCCTCGATGTCATCGAGCGCGCCGATGTACTCGCGCGAGGCGGCGATGAGGTCGGACTGGTGCGCGTACTCCTTGTTGAGACGCGTGAACTCCTTAATATCGGAGGCGACGGCCGGGTCGGAGAGCTTCTTCTCGAGCTCCTCGTAGGCCTTGATAATCTTTTCGAGCTTGTCGCGCATGGCGGGACTCCTTTATATGCGTGAAGGTGAAAATCGGCAGAATTGATGGGGCGCGGGGCGCCGATGCGGGGGTAAGCCCGGCTAGAACATGTCGATCTTCAGATACATGCGCATCCCTTCGCGTATGGGGTACATAGTTGCGGTCTAACCCATACATGATAGCGTGCGCAGGCAAACCTGCATATAACCCGCACGGAATGAGCGGACGTAGCCGTTAGGGACGTTCCTTTACGACTAGTCGTTTAAGAACGTCCCCAACGGCTAACAAAGGGACTGTCGCTTTGTCGAATTCTAGAGCGTTTGGAGCAGGGAGATGAGAAAACGGATGCCCTGGAGGTAGGCTCGGCGGGTGATGCGCTCGTTGGTGCCGTGGACGCCGCGGTCGCACTCGTCATCGTCGACCACAAAGGCCGAGAAGCGAATGCACTCAGGGCAAATGCTCTGGTAGTTGGCAGCGTCGGTCGCGCCAATCACAGTCGAGGGCACAATTGCCACTGGCTCGAATGATCCGTTTTCCTCCGTCCCCTTTGGATCACGGAAATAGCGGGCGGCGATGGAGCGAACCGCCTCGAGGCCGGGACCACCGATGCGCGGGGACGGCGAGGGTTCGGAGCTGCCGGGGCCCAGCTCCACTTCGACACGACCGGCAAGGTCCGCCCCGGCAACCGCCTCACGGCAGCGCGCCACAACGTCGGCCACGCTCGTGCCCTCGAGCATGCGGAAGTTGATGTTGGCCCACATATCCTGCGGCATCACGTTAGCACCGGTGCTACCGCCCTCGATTTGGGTCGGTGCACAGGTGGTGGTCACGAGCGGATAGAGCTTCTTGCTGGCGAGGCACTCGCGCACGATGGTGTCCTTGTTGGCGGCAATTTCATCGGCCGTGTAGAGCCCCAGCCCGACGAGCTGTGCGGCAAGCAGGTCCGTGACGCGCGTCGGCCATTCGATATCGCAGATTGCGGCGATGGCGCGGCTCAGCACCTCGAGCGAAGTGCCACCGTAGGGGTTGGAGGAATGTCCGCCCGCGCTCTTTGTCTTGAGCACAATGTCGGCATAACCTTTCTCAGCCAGGTCGGCGTGCATGAGCCAACCCTCGCCCGCGCTGTACTCGGCAGCCGGAACGATGCGGTAGTCGCCCTCGTCGATCAGGCACTCAAGCTCAATGCCGCGTTCCTCGAGCACGCGGCCGATGGCACCCGCACCGAACTGCGTGGTTTCCTCGTCCTGGCCAAAAGCCAGCAGCAGGGTGCGCTCGTGCTCCCAGCCATGGGCCAGCGCATACTCAACCGCCTCGAGAATGCCTGTGACCTGGTCTTTCATATCGATGGCGCCGCGACCCCAAATGTAGGTGTCGTCCACATGTCCGCTAAAGGGGGCATGCGTCCAATCGTCCTCGGTGCCGGGTACCACGGGAACCACGTCCATGTGGCCCATGAGCATAACGGGCTTAAGGGCAGGGTCGGAGCCGGTAAGCGTCACGAGCAGCGAATGGTCGACGAGCTCGATCTCGCCCGCCTCGAACACGCGCGGCCACGCCTGCTGCATATAGGCGCGCAGATCGTCGAACGGCTCCCGGTCCACCGCCTCGGCATCCATACTCGAAATGGTCGGAAACGACAGCACGCGGCCCAGGCGCTCGCACGCGCCGGCCTCGTCTATATCGGCAAAATCGTCCTCATGCGCAAAGAAGCGCCAAACCTCGGCCATGACATCCTTTCGATTGTGATGACGAGGGCCGCCCCACGGGAGCGGCCCTGCAACGTAAGCGTTTGCGGTCGGTTATTTGTCCTCGAGATAGCGAGAGAGGAACTCGCGGGTGCGCTGGTGTTTGGGATTGCCGAAGAGCTCGGCCGGTGCCGCATCCTCGAGCACCACGCCCTTGTCCATAAAGACCACGCGGTCGGACACCGTGCGGGCAAAGGCCATCTCATGCGTGACGACCACCATGGTCATGCCGTCGGCAGCGAGCTTGCGCATGACCTCGAGCACCTCGCCCACGATCTCGGGGTCGAGTGCCGAAGTCGGCTCGTCGAACAGCATGATCTGCGGACTCATGCACAGGGCGCGAGCGATGGCCACGCGCTGCTTTTGGCCACCGGACAGGCGACCCACGGCGGCGTGCGCGAACTTTTCGAGTCCCACGCTCGCCAGATGCTCCATCGCGACCTTCTCGGCCTCGGCCTTGCTCATCTTTTTGAGCGTGACGGGCGCGAGCGTGCAGTTGTCGAGCACATCCATGTTGTTGAACAGGTTAAAGCCCTGAAACACCATGCCGATGTCCTCGCGCAGCTTATTGATATTGCAGCGCTCGGCCGTGAGGTCCTGGCCGTGGAACCAGATGTGGCCCGCGTCCGGGGTCTCGAGCAGGTTGAGGCAGCGCAGGAAGGTCGACTTGCCCGAGCCCGAGGCGCCGATGATGGTGACGACCTCGCCGGGGTTAACGGACAGGTCGATGCCCTTGAGCACCTCGAGCGAGCCGAAGCTCTTGCGCAGGCCCTCGACGCGGATAAGCGGCTCATTTGTCTGTGCGGCGGCCGCAACGCCGGTAGTGGCGGTATCTGCCATGATGATTCTCCTCGTCTTAAGCCTAGTTAGAGCTGGGCAGCGTGGCCGGAGCCTCGGCGCCGAGCTTTTTGCCAAAGGCCTCGAGCAGGCGACTCGCCACGAGCGTCAGGATCAGGTAGACCACGAGAGCCACGCAGTAGACCTCCATCTGGCGGTAGTACACGCCGGCGACGGTGGTGGTGGCGTACATGAGGTCGAACACGCCGATGACCGAGAGCACCGACGAGTCCTTGATGTTGATGATGAGCTCGTTGGTGAGCGCCGGGATCGCGTTTTTAATGCCCTGGGGGAACACGACCTTGCGCATGGCCTGCCACTGCGACAGACCCAGCGAGCGCGCCGCCTCGGCCTGGCCGGGATCGATGGACTCGATGCCGCCGCGCAGGACCTCCATCATGTAGGCGGTGGAGTTGAGCGAGATGGTGACGAGGCCGGCGGTGAAGGTACTCCAGATCTGGTTGGCCTGGGCGGTCTCGAAGCCCATGCCGCGCAGAACGGTAAAGCCCGCGT